>JAUUDE010000089.1 GCA_030826915.1 Thiomicrospira sp. | reverse complement strand
TCCTTGTTCGCTTACTAAAGCAATCGCTTCTTTTTTGAATTCATCTGAATACGTTCTATTTTTTCGTTTTGTCATAAACACCTCAATAATTAGGATTATTGTCCATTATTAAAGTGTCCTGTCTAATTAAACCAGTTCAGTCTCTAAACAAACGCTTTCGCCAGACAAAATTCAGTTATGGCCAATTTATGAGCGTGAAAAAAGCTTATTTGATAGTAGAAAGCAACAGCTAGCTACTAGCATTAAAATACTTGATCACAAAATTAAACAAAGTCGTTTGGAATATAAACAGACCAAAAATCAAATAGAGAACTTGAAAGCCACCTATAGTTTGTTACAAAAAGAGATTGCGTTGATGGAGCCCTTAGTTAAGAAAGGAGTGGCTTCAAAATTAGATTTGCTCAAGATGCGTAGAGAAGCCAGTGAGTCGCTAAGTAAAATTAAAGGTGCTTAAAACAGCCTGCCTAATTTAGCCTCACAAATTGATGAAAGCCAGAGTAAAAAGCTCGAAGCAAAACAGCGTTTTCAAATAGAAGCTGAAAAAGAATTAAACTCAGTTTTAGCTAAACTGGAGCAAATTCGTAGTACTCAACTGGCATTAGCCGATAGAGTTAATCGTACCAGTATTACTTCACCTGTCGATGGCACTGTATCCGAGTTGTTGGTAACCTCTTTAGGCGAAGTTGTGCAGCCGGGAAGCGACTTAGTTAAATTGGTGCCGTTAAATGATCAGTTGGTTATCGAAACAAAAATTGCACCTAAGGATATAGGCTTTTTATATCCAGGGTTGAAAGCTAAAGTAAAATTTACGGCTTACGATTTTTCAATTTATGGTGGTTTAGACGGAACTTTAGAAATAATAAGTGCGGACAGTGTGCAAGATGAAGAAAGAAATAGTTATTATTTAGCAAGAATTAACACTAATAAAAATCACTTGGGTTCCGAAACAAAGCCTCTGGTCTTATTGCCCGGTATGCTTGCAACTGTTGATATTATTGTTGGACAACACAGTGTAATGTCTTATCTCACAAAACCAATTTTTAAAGCTCAGCAAAGTGCACTAACTGAGCCTTAAACAAGACTTTGCAACTTCAGCATTATCCAATAAGTATGATTAGATGTATGAAACTAGGGTACTTTTTGTTCATAAACACGCCTCACAAATAAAAAGCAATACAACTAGAGGGTATTTAGATTAGCTCAATACTCGTTTATGAGAGGTTTTTCATTTAGAATACTCAGCCAATGAATAGATAAAGGGAGGTCGATATGTCATTTCGCGGAACGACAATTTTATGTGCAAAACGTGATGGCCAGATGGTGATTGGCGGTGATGGACAGGTGACGTTGGGTCACGTGGTTATGAAAGGCAATGCCCGTAAGGTGCGCCGTCTGTATAACGGCCAAGTTATTGCTGGCTTTGCAGGTGCTACGGCGGATGCATTTACTCTGTTTGAACGTTTTGAAGGGCGTTTGCAAACACACAATGGTCAACTTATGCGTGCCGCAGTAGAAATGGCGAAAGATTGGCGAACAGACCGAGCTCTACGTAAGTTAGAAGCGATGATGCTAGTGGCAGACCAAGATAATATGTTATTGATTTCTGGAACCGGTGATGTGATTGAACCGCAAGATGATTTTATTGCAATTGGTTCTGGTGGAAATTATGCCCATTCAGCGGCTCAGGCACTTATGGAAAACACCACTTTATCAGCACGTGATGTGGTTGAGAAGTCTTTGCACATTGCTGGCGACCTTTGTATTTATACAAACCATAATTTAACGATTGAAGAATTAACTAAGGATTAAGTATGAATGAACCACAAAAAAATCCAAAACAACAAACGACCACAGAAAAGTATTTTGAAAGTTTGTTATGGAATAGCCGTTTTACGGTTTTATTGGCTGTCATAGCAAGTTTAATTATGGGAGTGGGTATTTTTTATTTAACTGCGGTGGATGTGTATTACACCATTGCACACCTAAGCCATTACCATGAATTAGCGGATGCAGATAGAGCGATATTAAAAGCACAAACGGTTGCTCACGTGGTGGGTGCGGTCGATGGTTTCTTGCTCGGAACAGTCATGCTGATTTTTTCTCTAGGGTTGTATGAGTTATTCATATCTAAAATTGATGCGGCAGAAAGTGCAGAATCTTCTAGTAAAATTTTAAAGATTAACTCTTTAGACGAGCTTAAAGATAAATTAGCAAAAGTCATTTTGATGATTTTAATCGTTATGTTTTTTGAACAAGCTATCTTCTTAAAGCCTACAGGTCCATTAGAGTTGCTGTATTATTCGTTAGCGATTATGTTGGTTGCGTTAGCGTTATATTTATCGCAAAAGGCGTATGAAAAGCATTAATTAGCTTTGCTAGAAGTTAAAAGCAAAAAAGCCCAAATTTATGTTGTTAAATTTGGGCTTTTTTATGCCTAAAAATAAGCTACCAGGCCTGGTGGCAATAAAAGTTTAGGGGTGTTTTATTTTAAATAAGGTTCTAAGAGCTGCATGGTTCTATCTATAGCGCCCGTTTGTTTTGAAAAACAATCAAACGCTTTATTCGCTAAATTTTCTGCCATTTCAAACTCTACAAACAGTTCATTAAGTGTGTTGGCTAAGGCTTTGCTGTCTTGTACGATTGCAATTGCATTTTGTTCAATAAACGGTTCAAACAGGGCTTTTAGGTTTGAATAGTGAGGCCCAGACAGTACAGGTTTATGCAGCGCTGCAGGTTCTAGAATATTGTGACCGCCAAAAGGCACTAAGCTACCACCAATAAAAGCGGCATCACTCACTGCAAACCACAACATAAGTTCACCAACTGTGTCGGCTAAATAGATTTGGGTGTCACTATTTATATCACCATTTTTACTTCTTTGTTGCCACTTAAGTCCACTGAGTTGCACAAGTTCAGCCACTTCATTAAACCGATCAGCATGTCTTGGTACTAAAATTAATAAGGCATTGGGTTGAGTGTTTAATAACTCAGAATGCGCATCAATGATTAATTGTTCTTCGCTTGCCGATGAATCGCTTATTTCTGGGTGAGCGTGTGTGCTTGCGGCTACCCAAATCGGTCGGTTTTTAAGTTGGTCTCTCTGTTTCCAGGCTCTGGCCTGTTCGGTTAAGTTGTCTTTAATCTCTAAATCAAACTTTACATTGCCCAGCACTTTCACTTTAGATTTTTCTGCACCCAAAGCCTTAAAGTGTTCGGCATCAACAGGGAATTGAGCACCAATAAATTCGGTTTGATTGAGGGCGTTTTTAATTAAACGGCCACCCCATTTTTGATAGGCTTTAAATGAAGACGCTTTTAAACGAGCGTTGATTAATACAATTGGGATATTCTTGTTTACGCAGGCTTGGTAAAGATTGGGCCAAATTTCAGTTTCGACCATAACCACCAGTTTAGGCTGAATTTGCTGTAAAAATCGATTGACGGCAAAAGGGTAGTCATAAGGCAGCATTTGATGTTGAATTTCAACAGGTGAAAACTGTAAAGCTTGTAACGCGCCTTGAGTAGAGCCGTTGGTCACTGTGAGAGCTAAGTTTGGATTTTGTTGATGAATAGCCGATAAAAGCGGAAAAATAGAACGGGTTTCACCCACCGATACCGCATGAATCCAAACGCCACCCTTTCGATATTTGTTGTGATTAAAACCAAAACGGCTTTTAAAACAGTCGTCAATATCTGGCAAGCTGGAATCATGCAGTTGTTGTTTTTGATGTTTACGGCATCGCTTCCAGCCAGAATAAGCAATCAAAGGAAACGCTAGGGCAGTTAAAAGGCGATAGGTAAACAGGTTCATAGTTATCCAACTAGGCTTTGTTTGTGAAAAAGTTGACTTGTCCCGATGGTACAAGAAAATTATAAGTGTTTATTAAAAGTTTTTTAATTTAAAAACTAAAAGCAATTATGCAAGCTTTGCATATTTAGTAATTGCTTCAGCATATGCCTATTTTCCCCTTGGAATAAATGGAGCAAAGTTCTTAGCGTAGAGAACGATTAAACAATCTCGACTGTCCGAAGCTGAGCTTGCTCAGCAAGTTACGAGATTATTAGTGAACAGCTTAGAACTTGCCCGTTTATGGAGTGGGGTGCCTTTTTTGTCTTGTCTCTCTGCTACGCTTCAGCCAAGTTCTTTGTTTGGTTACTCTTTTTGGGCAAACAAAGAGAGTGACGGGAAGCCTAGTCGAAAAATTCAAGGCGAAGTCTCTAAATTTAATAGGCTTCTCAACTTGTTTGTAATGTGAGTAAGGTTTAGTTTAAATTTTACGCTTAATAGGTTTTAGTCAGTTAACCATTAAGGTCGTAAATTTGAATCACACCAACAACCTTGTTGTTTTCTGTTACTAATAGCGAAGTAATTTTATTGTCATTCATAAGCTCTTCTGCTTCATTTAAACGTGCTTCCGCATCAATGGTTTTTGGCTGTTTGCCCATTAAGTCGCTTGCTTTAAGTTGCATGAAGTTTTCTGAGTTGGTTTCCATATGGCGACGTAAATCACCATCGGTAATAATGCCTTTTCCGTGATCAACTATACATAAACCTAAACGACCTTCGTTCATGGTATGAATCACGTCTTGAATAGATGCTTCAGATGAGATGAATGGCAGGTTTTTAGACGTCATTTCGTGTTTTACACGAGTGAGCAATTTACGCCCTAAACTTCCGCCAGGGTGAAAACGTGCAAATTCATGTGGTTGGAAATCACGCGCTTCCATTAACGCTACCGCTAGCGCATCACCCATTACTAGGGTTGCGGTAGTAGAAGAAGTCGGCGCTAATTGATGTGGGCAAGCCTCTTTAGGTACGGCAATGTTCAGATGAAAATCAGCATTAGTGGCTAATGTCGATTCTGGACGACCCGTCATAGAAATGACAATATTGCCATTATCTTTAAGAAATGGCAGTAAACGAATCACCTCTTCGGTTTCACCAGAATTAGACAGAGCTAAGAAAACATCCTTGGGTGAGACCATACCTAAATCGCCATGAAATGCTTCGCCTGGATGCATAAAGAAGCAAGGTGTTCCAGTGCTGGCAAATGTCGCCATAATTTTTTTGCCAATTAAGCCCGATTTCCCCATTCCACAAATGACCACACGGCCTTCGGTTTTGAGAATAGCATCCACACTCCCTGCGAAGTTGTCATCAATCAGTGTTTTTAAGTGCAAAATTGCTTCGGCTTCAATATCGAGTACTTGTTTTGCAATGGCTTTATAGTCAATAGACATAGTGTTTAACTCACCCTTTTGAATTCTTTTTGATTGGCTTTAAAAATGATAACCAATATGGATGTTATGTATATCTGTTCCTGGGTTAGGCATCCCTATCCCAGCGTTTGAAATGTGTAGATAGCGATAACTCACTTCTATCGCATCACGCTTTACGCCTAAACCAAAAATGCTACCAAACTGAAACTGAGTAGATTTGTTTTCATTTTCTAAACGAACATCACTCAACAGATGAGGGCCACCTCCCATTTCTATGAAAGGGGTGTAAGACATATTTTTTAATTGGTACTGAAAAACAGGGGTAAAACCAATAATGTAACCTGCGTCATTTGCGATATTCTTCTCATCTGAGTTCCAACCATGAACACTAAAATCCCAGCGACCAGCAACTTCCCAGTTTTCGGATTCAAAGACTTTTTCAGTCCAGTCCGCACCAATGGCAACGCGCACATGTTTTAGGTTGTTGTCCGAACCAACGTCTGTACTAAATGTTAATTCATCAGTATTAATGTGTGGGCGTAAAACACAAGGTGCAGTACCTTGATAACAAGCAAAACCTAATGAACCAATCGCACCTAATATTGCAAGTGACATAGGGCCATTATTTGAGTTTTCGGCATGGCTGGTTGCTGGTGTTAAAGTTGCCGCAATAATGAATGTGCTTAAAATGGCAGAAAAAACGGTTTTTGAATTTTGCATGATAGGCTTTCCTGATAAACTGTACGCACATTTTAATCTACTAAGTATGTTTTTGGTAAGGAATCTTATGCACGACTTTTCACAATCTAAAATTCTTGTTGTTGGTGACGTAATGTTGGACCAATATTGGAATGGCCGAGCAGGTAGGATCTCACCTGAAGCGCCTGTTCCAGT
>JAUUDE010000078.1 GCA_030826915.1 Thiomicrospira sp. | reverse complement strand
GATTCTTTACCATTGTATTCAGCGGGCGGACGAGCATCAATAAGGTAGCTGTTGCTCTGTTTGGTTGCCATTGCCGTTTTAAATTTACTGGCAAATTTTTCAGGGTGGATGGTCACTTCATATTGAGACGGTTTAAGTTTATTTACTCCCTTTTCAATTGTTCCACCATTTTTTGCCCATGCTGTAATCCCGCCATCCAGTACAGTGAGTTTTTTGTGGCCATAAAAGTCAAATGCCCAATAGGTTCTGGTGGATTCTAAAACCGTTTTGTCGCTATAGAAAATCAAGTGGTCAGTGTGCTGGATACCATTTTTCTCCATTAACTCTTGAAAGTCTAAAGGTGCCAATAAGAAGCCTTTCACTTTTTGAATCGAGCGATTGAAGCTGTCATAAGGGATATTGATTGAGCTAGGAATATGACCTTTTAAATACTCTTCATTTGTACGTAAATCGATTAATACGGTATTCTGTTTTGGTTCTTTTAAATAGCTTTGTAGCTTTTCGCTATCTATTAATAGTGGAATGGAACTATTAGAAGGATGGCTTGCATAACTGTTGATTGAAATAAAACTGATGAATACTACAATAATGGAATTAAGCCAAAATGAATTAGCCGTAATTGATTTTGAATTTAGTAAAGAGGTCGGTTTCATATTGTGACTATAACTTATTGATCTTATAAACCCAGCTACCAGAAAAACCAATTAAATTAATAGGAAATACTTTGCCCAATATAACGGAGGTTTATATAGGACTTTTATTTGGTTTTCCTGCCTCTTCACGAACCAGTTTTGGCACTAAATAACCGGGCAGTTTTGGTCTGATGGCATTCATAAGCTTGAGTGCGTCTTTATCAATGACTTCAAAATGACTGGCGCCTTGAACCTTATCAAGCTGATGTAAGTAGTAAGGTAAAACGTCTTGTTTAAACAAAGCATGACTCAGTTCAATCAGTGTTTCACTAGAATCGTTAATGCCTTTGAGTAACACGCTTTGATTAAGTAGCTGAAAACCACTTTCACGATAGCATTTAAGCAGGCCTGCTGTTTTTTCGCTGAGTTCATTGGCGTGATTGCAATGTACAACCAAGACCTTATTTAAACGACTCTTTTTTGCCCATGCTAGTAAAGCATTTTGAGGTGCTTTGGATGGCGCAACAATGGGAGTGCGAGAGTGGATACGCAGGGTTGTAATATGTTCTATTTTTTCAATAGACTCAATCAAATCCATAAGCGTGTTCTCATTTAAACTCATCGGATCTCCACCACTTAAAATCACTTCGTGAATCGTCTTGTCTTCAGAAATGGCTTTTAAAGCTTGCTGCCAATGGCGTTGATTGGTTTGTTCTTGATATGGGAAGTGACGCCTAAAACAGTAACGACAATGAATGTCGCATTTTGGGCTGGCAATCAGTAAAACTCGACCATGGTATTTATGGATAAGCGCAGGGCTTGGGTTTTTTAATAGGTCGCCAACAGGATCTTTGCTATAAGCGTCATTAATTTCCAGTTCGGCTTTAATAGGCAAAACCTGCTTAAGCAAAGGATCGTTTGCTTCGCCCGGTTTAATCTGTTCTAAAAAATCTTGAGGTACTTTGAGTGGAAATGAGGCGTCTTTAATCGCTCCAACTTCAATTTCGGAGAGTTGTAAGGTTTTACATAGCTTGGCAAGATTTTTCGACATATTGGCTGTTTTACGTTAGGCAGTTTTAAGTTGGTGGGTTTTAAGTTAAAATACGCCGATTATTTTAAGTGAATTATTCAGGTAAAGATATGGCAACGTACAGCACAACTGATTTTAAAGGTGGTTTAAAGTTCTTAATGGATGGTCAACCATGTTCGATTGTTGAAAATACACAGGTTCGTCCAGGTAAAGGGCAGGCATTCAACCGTGTAAAATATCGTAACCTAGTTACGGGTAAAATGGTTGAAAACACCTTTAAAGCCGGTGAAAAAGTGGAAGCGGCGGATGTTGTTGAGACAGATTTACAGTATTTATACAATGACGGTGAGTTCTGGCATTTTATGGATGAGAGCTCTTTTGAACAGTATCAGGCACCTGAATCTGCGGTTGCAGATGTTAAAAAATGGTTAATTGAGCAGGACATTTGTACAGTGACGTTATTTAACGGTCAACCAATTGCTGCAGTGCCACCTAAACAAATCACGCTTGAAGTAACGGATACCGATCCTGGTCTTAAAGGTGATACAGCAGGAACAGGCGGAAAGCCAGCAACGCTATCAACAGGGGCGGTGGTTCAAGTTCCTCTGTTTGTTCAGATTGGTGAAAAAGTCATTGTGAATACAGAAAAAGGTGAATACGTTTCACGTGCAAAATAAGGTTTAGCTCAAGCCTTATTTCGTATTGTGCGGTTTTATTTATATGATAAATAGACGTAACACCCTGCAAAAACGCTCTAACTTGCTAAAGCAGGTTAGGGCGTTTTTTTATGCTCGCTCGGTGATAGAGGTAGATACTCCAATCTTATCGCAAGCCGCAACGCCAGATGTTCATCTGCCCTCATTGAATACTCAAGTCCAAGTGCCAGGCAATAGCGAGAAACAGACCTACTATTTACACACTTCACCGGAATACCCAATGAAACGTCTGCTTTGTGAAGGCAGTGGTGATATTTTTTATCTGGGTAAGGTATTCCGTGATGCTGATTTAAGTCCACGTCATCAAATCGAATTTACCATGTTGGAATGGTATCGAATTGGGTTTTCTATGCAGGACTTGATTGATGAAGTGATTGAACTGGTTCAAGTGGTGATGGAACAAACCATGTTGATAGAAAAACTAAGCTATCAACAGGCTTTTGCCAAGTATGCTCAAATTAATGATGTGTTTAGTGCATCTGTTGAAGACTACCAGGCCTGCTTAACTCAAAATAATATTCCTCAGATTATTGGTGTAGATAAGGATGATAAAGACCTTTGGGAACAGCTAGTGTTAACCGAAGTGATTGAGCCACATTTGGGTAAAGATGGCTTGAGTGTTTTGTATCATTTTCCAGCAAAAGATGCGGCCTTGGCACAGATTTCGGTAGAAAACCCACAGGTTGCAGAACGGTTTGAATTGTATGTTAAGGGGGTGGAATTAGCGAATGGCTATCACGAACTCGCTGATTCGGACCTTTATAGACAACGTTTTGAGGCCTCTTTAAAGCAAAGAGAGCAATTAGGTCTAACTCAAGTTCCGCTAGATGAAAATTTATTAACAACACTTTCCAATAAAACACTACCGGATTGCAGTGGTGTGGCACTGGGGATAGATCGTCTCTTTGCCCTTCAACAAAACTTTGAAAACATTCAGCAGGGTATCTGCTTTGGTATTGAAGAAGCTTAACTTTTCTTCTTTCCACGCACTTTGCAAGCGATAATATCAATCACACTGTTCGTTCCCATAAGCTTGGCTAAATCAAAGCACTTGACAGAGGGTGTATACTAATTTTTTAGCCACAAAATTCTTATCGCATTTTACTGTGAAGTAAATGCATAAGGTTGATAACAGATTAATTGTAGGAGAGCTCTATGTCTGACATTCCAGTCACAAAACGTTCCGTAATGGTTTTATTCTCGGATTCTAAAAGCCCAAGCTGTCACCGTGTGCGTTTGGTCGCGAAAGAGAAAGATATCCCTATGGAAGTGATTGAGGTTGATAAAGACAATCTTCCAGAAGATTTATTAGAGTTAAACCCTTATGCAAGTTTGCCTACTTTGGTTGATAGAGACTTAGTACTTTACGATCCACAAGTTATTATTGAGTATTTAGATGAGCGTTTTCCTCATCCTCCGCTTATGTCTGTTGACCCTATTTCTAAAGCGCGTTCACGTCAAATGTTGCGTCAGATTGAAACAGAATGGTATCCATTGATTGATATTATTGTAAACAGTGACGATGAAGAAGCGGTAAAAACAGCGCGTCGTAACTTACAAGAGCGTCTTATCCAGTTAATTCCTGTGTTTGAACACAAGCCATTCTTTATGAGTGATGATTACTCTTTAGTCGATATTAGTATGTCTGTGCTGCTTTGGCGTTTACCATCTTTAGGCATTGAACTTCCTAAAGGCGCGAAACCTATTACAGATTACGCTGAAAAAGTGCTTGGGCGTGAGATGTTTGTTGAAAGCTTATCGGATGATGAAATTGACATGCGAGATGTGATCTAGGTTTTATGGATATGATTTCAAACCGCCCTTATTTGATTAGAGCCATTTATGACTGGATTGTTGATAATGAATGGACTCCGCATTTTCAGATAGATGCAAACTATCCAGGTACGAATGTACCGCAAGAGTTTGTGCAAGATGGTGTGATAGTGCTTAATGCGCATCCTTCGGCGGTGGTAGATTTGTCATTAGATAATGACTGGTTTGCTTTTAAAGCTCGTTTCCAAGGAATTGAACGTTCTATTCATTTTCCACCAGAAGCCATGTTGGCGGTTTTTGCTCGTGAAAATGGACAAGGGATGCCATTTCCTCCAGAACCTTATCCAGAAGGTTTTGAGGAAAATGATACCAATAAGCCAACTTTAGCTACGGTTGAATCTGAATCCAAAGAGCCAAAAACAGCCAAAAAGAAAACCTCAGCAAGTAAAAAACCGACATTATCTATTGTGAAATAGAGGGTGAAGGCGTTTTTCTTTAGCTTTAATTGATTAGTAAAGTTGCAGCTTAATCCTTCATTTCACGAAGTTTGAGAAGCTTTTTTAATTGAATGACTTTGCCTCGGAACTTTCTACTAGGCTTACCGTTACTCTTTTTTATGCCAAAAAAGAGTAACCAAACGAAGAACTTGGCTTTAGCGTAGCGGAGAGACAAGACAAAAAGGGCACCCCACTCCATAAATGGGCAAGTTCTAAGCTGTTCACTGAACGAAGAACTCGGCTGTAGAGCCGAGACAATCTCGCAACTTGCTGAGCAAGCTCAGCTTCGAACAGTCCAGATTGTTTAATCGTTCTCTACGCTAAGAACTTTGCACCATTTATTCCAAGGGGAATTTGGGCATCTGCCGAAGCATTTACTCAAACGCAAAGTTCAATTATGGATTTATTCAGATAAAAACTTAAAAAAGAAACAGTTCATTATTCTAGTGTTGTCAGCTTAATTTTAATTTTTGGCAACAGATTATTGTTTGAAAGGTTCTAGAATTTTAATGTCTGCAAAAGCCTGCTTAACCGCAGGCTTTTCTGTTTCTAGGAACAGCAGTTTTAAGTTTGGTCCTGCATCCATCGTAAAATAAACCTCAACGCCTTGTTCACGCAGTTGCCAAACCTTATGCATCGCCTCTACTGACTCGGGTTGCCAATATACAATAGGCGGCCAGGTTGCAATCATGGTGGCGTGCATGGTTAATGCATTGTGTTCGGCGGTTTTCCCTAGGGTTGTAAAATTTTTAGTTTGAATCGCATTTTGAATAACCTGCATATCTTTATTCGCCTGTTCTGGCCAAGCCTGGTACAGCGCACAGGTTTCTACGGTATTTTGCATGCCTTGAGTTGAACTTACCGGTTTTTGTTTAACATCAATCTCTAACAGTCCCACACAAAATTCTGGCCATTGTGTGTCTATGGCTTCTGCGTAACTGTCTAAGCCATCCTCTTGTTGCCCTTGATGCCATACCGAAAATCCTGAAAATAACGAACGGCTTGCACTACCGCTGCCTAATCGGGCAAGTAAAGAGAGTTCTTTATCTGCTAATTGCCATTCAAATAGGTCATTTAAAGCCAATACCAGAGCGGCATAGCCTGATGCGGAAGAGGCTAGGCCAGCAGCCGTTGGTACGCTGTTAACGGTAATGACGTCAAAAAAGCTGTTTTTATCTTTTCTAAAATGGTTTAAAAAGGCACTGACTCGTTGCGCAAAGGGATTATTTTCATCAAGAATTTCACCATTCAGCGAAACTTTATCACGTCTCTCATTACTATCTATAAGTGGCTTTATCTGCGTCTCAGTACCAAGACCTGGCAAACTGATTGAAACACTGCCATTGGTTGGCAGGTTTAGAATAGCGTCTCTTTTTCCCCAGTATTTACTTAATGCAATGTTAACTGGGGCATGCCCCGTTCCTTGTGCTTTCTGCGGAACTAAGCGATGTTTTTGTTTATTGTGTCCAATAACTTGGTGAACAAAGTTTTGTTGTTGTGATTGTTTAGACATCTGTTTTTCTCGGGTAAGACACGTTGGTTATTAAAGGCTTGGGTTTAATATAAAGTGTTTAAAGTAAATTTAATATTCATTGTTATCTTTTAAACCGTTTCTGTAACTGCACCAGTTGCACTTATATCAATGGAAATTTGTTGATAATTACTCAAACTGTTTTCTACTTGAGTAGGGCAAGATTTTAGATTGCCAATACCCAATATGCAATCACCTAAACCTGAACCAGAAATTTTGGCGGTATGGATAGATTGACATGAATTCAAACTGTTAATAATGTTTTGTAGCGTTTCGTCATTCACGCCTAAATCAGTCATCAGTTGTTGGTAGCTATTGCAAGTGGAGTAAAACCCTTGCATATTTTCTTCTGTTAAGGCCTTAAAGGCTGTGCGAGTTTCTTTTTCCATAGAACGATACAGCATCGCTAGTTCGTTCGGTTTGTCTTGCCACTGCGTAGCCACTTGTTTTAAAACTTCTGAAGTTGGTGTTTTGTAGCCGCTGTATACTAGGATTAATGGCAGTTGAATATCCAGTTTTTGAATATTTACTAAAGGGTGTTTTTCGGTTTTGGGCTGAAAATAGATTGCGCCACCAGCAAGGCTAGCCGCTAAATCAGTTCCTGAACCACGACCTTGAATATCAACAATGATTTTGTGGCCAATATGAAACAAATCAATTAAATTGTATTGTGTTTGGCAGAGATTATTTAATCCCGATAACATTGCCGCTAATACGGCGGCCGAGCTACCTAAACCGATGGTTGATGAGAATTCGCTTTCGATACGAATATCTAGACCACAAGGCAAATCATCTTGAAACGCTTGTAGTGCTTTAATGACAAATTTCAGTTTTGGATGAGCGGTAATGTTGTCAGTTTGTGTATGGTGTTCACCTAAAGCAGAGTAGATATGGATAGCCGTATCTTGGCGTGTTTGCCAGTAGATATGCACATACTGATCTACCGCGCAGGCTAGTGCTGGATGGCCATAAACAACACTGTGTTCGCCTAATATCATGGTATTAGCCGGTGCTTGGCTATGCAGGTTTTGTGATGGATTGGTGTTTAGTTTATTTGGCATTGAACACCTTGGTTATCTATGCGAATGGGCTGATAGTGATAGCCATACTTTTCGCAAAGTTCTTTAGGTGGTTGCTCACTAATACAGAGTAAGCTGCCTGCATATTCGCCTTTAATGCTACCTGCTCCACAGATTTTAGCAGCGGCCTGATATTGCGCTGTAAGTTCTCTAATAAAGTTTTGTACCTTTTTGGGTACAACACCAATCTGTTCTAACAACATTTCATTTTGTTTAATGCCCAATTTTAATGCTGCTGAATCCTCGATTGACCAGGCCTGGGTAATTTCTTGAGTAGCCTTAGCAAAGTTTTTCCATAAAGCGCTGTCATTGGCAAAATGATTACGGACGTCTATCACTGTTTGACCTGTGGTACTTTCTGGTGAACCAGTATCAATTAACCAACTTTTAAAGTTATGTACTTTGTGCTTTTTTGTTGCTTTGTTTGCGTGAAACTCTAATAAACCACCAAAAATGATTGTGGCGGGGTCAATGCCGCTGGACTTACCATGTTGACGAGATTCGACCTTGCGTGCTAAAGCAAGTAAGGTCTTTTTGTTTGTCTTTATATCATGATGGATAAGCAGGCTATTTAATAGGCTGACAATGACGGCGGCAGAACTACCTAAGCCTCTGCCAACGGGAATGTCTGATGAAATCGTAAAAGTCCACTCGCCTTTTTTGATGTTATGAAAAAGATCAAAGTGATGTAATGTGCAAAGAATTAAATCGAGCGGTTTAGCAAGTACGCTTTGAATAGCGGCATGTTCGTTTTCAAATAGTGTATAGCGGCTCTCAATATCAACGGCCATTTTATGGCATAAATTCGCAGGCAAGCAGTGTTTCTGCTGATAGTCTGCCAATTCAATGGTAACGCTATTGGTTTGACTTGGTGTAAAGGAGCATTTGCACTGAGTATGCAACTGTATAGCCATGCTTAGGGCAGGGCATTTGTATAATACAGCGTGTTCGCCAGAAAGAATTAATTTTGCTGGAACTGAACAGAGCGTTTGCATGAGAGGTTCCTAAGCGTAATATAAGCCTGAAATTATTTATAATTGCTGGTTCAATGCCCATAGTATTTATGGGATTAGATTAAATTAAAACGCTCATACCTTCTCATAATAGCGTTTGTAATCTTCAATGCCCACCAATCGATATGGGCCTTTATTTGTTTTTTGATAGATTATGTTGTCTGGATTGACATCCGCCTGATGGTAAAAATCCAAATAAGCCGCATAACTTAAAGGCTTACGTTGTGAAATATTATCTTGCTGTTGTTGAGTCATTAAAACAGATTGATAACCAGTTTGCATAATACCGGTAAAAAACTCTGCAACACAGCCCGAGCCATAACTAAAGAAGCTCACTCGTTTACCTTCAATATTGTCGCGAACATTATCAAGTAAAGAGATGAAGCCAACAAACAATGAAGCACTATAGCTATTACCTATAATACGATTATAAGCTTGGCTTGGTAACGTCTGTTTTTCAAAATCCGCCTGGGTTAATTTCACACCAACTTTTTTAGCCAATGTTTTGTGGGCTTTTTCCGCCATTTTGGTAAAAGGGATGTGATAACAAAAATAATCAATGTCGTTAAAATTGCGTTTGGTTTGCTCAGTAAAGTGCTCCCAAGCGTGCTTTAAACTATTTAGATATACTTTTGTTGAGTATTTACCGTCCACTAAAGCAGTGGTTCTATGGTTTGGACGCCAAAAATCCATGACGTCATTGGTGTAGTAACCCGAGCCAGGTTCAATGGCAATAATGCGCGGGTTTTCAGTGACAAGCATGGCCACCGCACCGCAACCTTGAGTCGCTTCACCAGAGGTATCAATATCGTATTTAGCGATATCGGCAGCGATAACCAGAATATTTTCATTAGGATTCGCACGAACCATTGTAGTTGCCATTTGCAGAGCGGCGGCACCTGCGTAACAAGCATGCTTAAATTCAACCACTCTACAGCGGTTTGATAAACCTAATAACCCATGAAGGAAAGCACCTGCTGATTTAGATTGATCCACACCTGTTTCAGTGGCAAATAGAATTGCACTGATTTCTTCTCTACTTATTTGTTCTAGAATCGGAGCGGCTGCTTTTGCAGCAAGGCTAACGACATCTTCGTCAGGTGGGGCGATGGACATTTTTTCTTGTCCAATTCCAATGGTGTATTTTTCAACATCTATTTGCTTTTCTGCCGCAAAGGTATCTAAACCTAAATAATAATCTGCGGTAGCAAAATGGATTAAATCAATGCCTACTTTCATAATCTAAGTTGGATTCGTTCTTATCGTGATTAATGAAATCATTAATCAGTTGTTTATCAATCTTTGAATTCAATTCTATAAATTAGAAGGGTGAAATCAAAGCAGTATTTAAATGTAAGGCATCCGCTTTTGGAACGCCAAGCAAGAACTGCGCAGTTTGGAACTCTTGCTGAAATTGTTCGATTGTTGCCACTACTTCTTCAGTAGACTCTTGAGCTGGCGCCAATAAAGGTGCTGCGACGCCGCATAATCGACCGCCCATTATAACAGCTTTTACCATGTCTATTCCGTTTCGTATTCCGCCACTGGCAATAAACTGCGCTTTTTGTTGGTAAGGTTCTGATAATTTTAGACTTTCCACCGTAGTTAGTCCCCAGTCTTGAAACAGAACACCTAAATCATTGTCCGCTCTGTGTGCCTCAATACGGCTCCAAGAAGTGCCGCCTCTACCGGCAATATCAAAATGATGGATGCCAGCGGCTAAACCAATTTCAATATCTTGTGGAGATAAACCAGAACCGACTTCTTTGAGAATGATGGGAACATCAATTTTTTCAGTAAGTTTATGAATTTTATTGGCTAAACGGGCAAAATTTGTATCGCCTTCAGGCTGAACCACTTCTTGCAGTGGATTAAGGTGAAGGTACAACGCATCGGCTTGTAAAACATCAATGGCTCTTTGAGCTTCATCAACCCCAAAACCGTAATTTAGCTGAACTGCACCAAGATTGGCAATTAATGGTGCTGTTGGAGCGTATTTTCTTAGTTCAAAACTCTGTTTAGCCGCATCGTCGATCATCATGGCTCTTTGAGAGCCAACTGCCATCGGTACTCGGCAAATTTCGGCGGCTTCGGCTAAATGGCGGTTGATATTGCCCAGGTTATTCGCAGCGCCACCTGTCATAGAGGAGATTAAAAATGGGAACTGAATTTTATAATTTAAAAAATCGGTAGAAGTGTCAATGGCATTAAAATCACACTCTGGAAGCGCACGGTGCATGAGTTTGATTTGTTCAAATCCCTGTTGATCACGCTCCACTAAAGGATCGTTTAACACCGCATCAATGTGGTCTTGTTTACGATTGGTCACTTGTTCTGAAGCATTGGCTAAAGAACAGTTTGAAGGCTGATTAATGCTCATAATGACTTCAAAATATTAAGCGTTCTGAGAACGTTCAAGTTTGATGTGAGCTTCCATTAACTCGCCAGGGTTTGTCTGGGCGGCCAATAGAGAAAGCTCTCCACAAAAAGCGGTTGCACCAGCAATACAAGCTAGTCTACGCGCATTTTCTCCAGGTTTAGCATTGTTATTGGCACAGCCTAATAACTCTAAATTTTCTAATACAAAGTCCAAACCTTTTCCGTTGCCAACGGTTCCCACTATTAAGTTGGGCAAAGTGCTCGAGAAATAAAGATCGCCATTTTCGGTCACTTCAGCATGGTTTATAGCCTGAGAACCCTCGACAATATTGGCGGCATCCTGGCCTGTGGCTAAATAAAATCCGAGTAGCATATTGGCAACATGTGCATTGGCACTGCGTAACCCTCCAGAAACAATGCTACCTATTAGGTCTTTCTTAATATGCAAATCAACCAGAGCTTCCGGGGTGGTTTTTAGAAAGCGTTTACAAAATTTACGCGGAATGGTCGTTTCGCAGACCACATATTTTCCACGGCCTAAGATACCATTAACAGCGGAGACTTTTTTATCCGTACAGTAGTTACCTGAAATGGATATATATTCTAGGTCTTGGTATTGCTTTAATAACCAGGGTAGTAGGTTGTCAGCCGCATTAGTCACCATATTGTGGCCTGAGGCATCACCTGTTTGAAATTCAAGGCGTAAATAGATTAAGTTTCCGACCACTTGGTAGTTGGTGTCAATCAATTTTGCGAAGCGACTGCTTTTAGAAACCACTTTTTGCAACTCGTCATGTTGTGCTTGAATTTGCTTGAGCCTTAATGCTGCGATGCCTGCATTAGGTGCTTGCAATAAAACCGAGCGTGTCATGCGTTCATCTACTACAGTGACTCTAATTCCACCTGAGTGAGCAGCAACTCTTGCGCCACGAGCAACAGAAGGCCATAGAGGAGTTTCGTAAGTTGCCATTGGTACCATTAAATCATCAGCTTCTACATCGCCAATTAATTTAAAGGGGCCAACTGCTTGCATGGGAATGGATGCGAATTGTTGTGTTAGGTTTTCTTTGTGTGTACTCATAAGCGGTATTATAAATGAGCAACACTGCGTAAGGGCAGGAAAATACTAAAAAAACTTCTCGCAAGCTTGAAAGCCCAAAATAAAACCTTATATTAATAGTTAACAACGTTCTTAAGAAAGTGTTCTTAACGTTTTTTTGGATAAAATTTAAGGAAGCCCTATGACTTTAGCAACCGCTCGCCACATTCTTGTGGACACAGAAGAAAAATGTAATGAATTAAAAGCCGAGATTGAAAACGGTGCAGACTTTGGTGATGTTGCCAAAGCAAACTCTAATTGTCCATCAGGTGCTAACGGTGGTGATTTAGGCCAGTTTGGTCCAGGAATGATGGTGCCAGAGTTTGATAAAGTGGTATTTAGTGCGGATGTAGGTTCTGTTGAAGGGCCAGTGAAAACTCAGTTTGGTTATCACTTGTTAGAAGTGACTAGCCGTAGCTAATCAGCTAATTGATATGAGTTAGTTACAAAACATGGTTTGAATAAAACTGTTTTTAGTAACGTTTACATCTAAAACCCGATATACCAGGCCTGGTTATGTCGGGTTTTTATTTGCTTACAAATTTATGTGTAAAAAGTTTGATTTAATCTGACAGCACAGAAAAATTTAACTATTCATTTATTTGGGTTTTATCTGGGAAATTAAATCCAAAATTTAGGTTTGCGTTTGAGTAAATTCCTCCACAAACGCTTAAGCTCCCCTTGGAGTAAATGGAGCAAAGTTCTTAGTGTAGAGAACGATTAAGCAATCTCGACTGTCCGAAGCTGAGCTTGCTCAGCAAGTTGCGAGATTGTCTCGGCTCTGCAGCCGAGTTCTTCGTTTCAGTGAACAGCTTAGAACTTGCCCATTTATGGAGTGGGGTGCCCTTTGTTTCTTGTCTCTCCGCTATGCTGCAGCCAAGTTCTGTGTTTGCTTACTTTGTTTTGGGCAAGCAAACAAAGTAAGGGGAAGCCTAGTAGAAAATATCAAGACAAAGTCATTAGATTTAGAGGCTTCTCAACTTCCGTGTATATAAGATTAAGTTTAAATTTCTACAATTTATAACATGCCTTTTCGTTGGGCTAAGTAACCTAGAAGGTAGTAAGCAAAGACAATAATAAAAGGCAGTAATGCCGCATTTGCCTGAGCCAGCCAACTGCTCACAAATGGTGCCGCTATGGATGTGATAAAGCTAAAGCCAAAGGCGCAGAAGGCAACAAACAGTGTAATGCGTAAAAAGAGCTTTAAACTGCCAATTTGTTGTTTTACAAAAAGCAGAATATTATTGCCGTAGATCACTAAAAAAGTGGCGACCATTGAAAGTACAATTTGGTTTAAATAACCTTTCATCCAGCTGGATATATGTAAAAGAATATCGTTAAGCCAGCTTAAAATGTCCATAATTTTGTTTGCCTTTTTATTGAAGTTTTTAAAGTGTATAGCTATAAAAAAAGCCGATTAATACTGTGATTAACCGACTCTTACAAGGACTTGCTTATCTATTAGTTAGGATAAAAGTTGTATTTTTGCCCACCTAAAGTTGCTTCATACATCAAACCACCTTTCGCTAAACTAAATACCGCCATGCCTTTATAGTATTGACCATCTGCTTTTACGTAAGCATTTCCTGCGTTGGCAGAAGCCGAGGTTCCTTTGGTTGAAGCTTCAGCATTTGCACCAGCCGTAATGACTATAGCTGACGCTTGAGCGCCAAACTCAAAATTACCACTGGTGAATTCATCGTAAGCTCTTTGGTCCTGGAAGAAAATGATTTGACTGAATGCCTGTCCACCAAATTGAAATCCAATGGTGGCTTGAGTCATTTCGGCATCACCAGAATAACGACCTTGTTCATAAACACGACCTTTACCGTAAGCTCCACCAATAAACAAACCTACCTTACCAATGGTTGGAAAAACGGCATATCCATAGGCACTATCAAAGAATTGAGCGGACTGCGGGGCTTTATGAAATGCTGCAATGGTTTTGTCAAATTCAGCTTCTGAGATGTCTTGAGTCATTTGAGATTCTGATTCAGAAAATTCATCATCTGCATAAATTGGCATTGAAAAGGTAGCTAGGCTTGAGAGAGCCAAAGTAATAATGGCGGTTTTTTTGAATAAATGTTTAAGCATCTTATGTCCTTTAATTCCATTTATGTATTAAGTCGATTATTTAGATGAGTTTTATTTTAATCCTAAAAGAGTGCGGATTAAAACGTAATACTTAAAAAATGATGAAGATAGTTGTTAAAAACGCTTATCTCTTTGGTTTTAAGTCGTTACTATCTGTGTAAAATAATGTATTAGCGTGATGAATATTCATATTGAAGGAGAGGCCTAGTGAGTACGGGAACGATTATCTTTTTAGCTGTCATTGTTGTTTTTTTAATTTATTTAATTGCCATTTACAACCAATTGGTGGCATTAAAGAATCGGTTTGAAAATGCATTTGCTCAGATTGATCTGCAGCTTAAACGTCGCTATGACCTTATTCCAAACTTGATTGAAGTCGCCAAAAAAGCGATGGCTCATGAGCGTGAGACGTTAGAGGCGGTTATCTCTGCGCGTAATGAAGCATCGGCTTTATTAAAAGCGGCTTCTTCTAACCCTGGTGACCCACAGGCCATGTCTCAACTGGCGAATGCCGAAGGCGTGTTGGGAAGTGCAATGTTTCGTTTTAATATGGTGATGGAAGCTTATCCTGATTTAAAAACCAACCAGAATATGATGCAACTTACTGAAGAGTTGACCTCTACTGAAAATAAAGTGGCATTTGCTCGTCAAGCCTATAACGATTCAGTTATGGCGTATAACACTTATCGTCAAAGTTTCCCACAAATTTTATTTGCCGCTACCTTTGGTCATCCTTTTGATGCTGAAATGCTTGAGTTTGAAGATAGAGAAGCGATTCAAGAAGTACCAAAAGTACAATTTTAATTGTTAACGCCAGCTAGTATTTTGCATGAACTTTTATTCTGCTCAGGACAATGCTAAACAGAAAACGAAATATTTGGTACTGCTTTATATTTTAGTTTTATTGCTGTTAACCGTTGTTAGCACTCTGGTTCTAATCCATTTGCTGCCTTTGTTCACAGGCCAACCTTTGGCTAATGGTTTTAGTTTGGCCATTTTTAACGAACAAAACTTACCAACGCTGCTTGGCGTAGGCGGCTTTGTGATTGGCGGTGCTTTAATTAGCTCTTATGTCAAAAGTCGTCACCTTGCAAAGGGTGGTTCGGTGGTTGCCGCAGGCCTGGGTGGCGTTAAACTTTCACCTAATTCCGACGACTTAAAT
>JAUUDE010000052.1 GCA_030826915.1 Thiomicrospira sp. | reverse complement strand
GAAACAAAGGGCACCCCACTCCATAAATGGGCAAGTTCTAAGCTGTTCACTAACAATCTCGCAACTTGCTGAGCAAGCTCAGCTTCGAACAGTCGAGATTGCTTAATCGTTCTCTACGCTAAGAACTTTGCACCATTTATTACAAGGGGAATTTAGGCATCTGCCGAAATATTTAGCTAATAAACAAGTACTTATAGTAGCTTTTTAGTTCTCAACTGAATAATATTCATTTCCCTTTTACTGTCATATTTAAGTCTAATTTTTTAAACCACAACAGAGAAGACTTAATCTGTGACAATGTTGGCCAGATAGATTGGCCATCTATCCACGCTTTAACCACATCATTGAGTTGTTCTTTATCTGTTTTATTATCTGCTGTGTTGGATTTCCTGAACAGGGCTTTATTTAACAAATTTACCAACTGAGTGGTGTTTTGCTGTTGTGTAGCACTGACATCATAAGTTTTCAAATACCATTGCTGCCAAAGCCCTATTGATGTTGAATTCAGAGTATCTTGTGACAAGCCCATTGCATTCTTGTTTGAGGCTTGGTTATTTTTCCAATCTTGTAAAGCCTGCCAAATTTGCAGCGGCGATTGTGCATTATCCAGCGATTTTATTAATTTTCGGCCATACCAGGCCTGCTTAATAATAAACAGACTCATAAACAACACGACTAAAGCCAACATGAGAAGCAACCATTGTAAAATCCACATTAACCAAGCAGGTAAAACCAATGCGCTGGTAGCCGTTATGGTTTTTTGCTCTACTTTGCCTGAGTGCGGGTTAAACCAATGCATCACCAATTCAGGTAAGCTAACCAGGCCTGCTTTATTGATTCTGTATGGTACTTGCACTGTTAATGTCGTTAAAATGCCATGTTCATCACTACTCTGATTCACGTCCATCGATTCAGAAAGCCAACTTATTTCATCAGATTGCTCTAATTGCCCAATCAAATCGTACGCTGTGGATTTTAAAAACTCACCTGTTACACCATGCCCAATAAGTTGCCACTGCCAATAATGTAAACTTCCAGTTTGATAAAGACTTTTTAAAGGTGCTATCTGCCCTTCCACATCACCTACTGCAACCGACACGGGTAAAAAACTGGGCAATGGCTTTAGCGTGAGTTTTTTATTGGAATCAAAGAACTTCCAGCGTTGATTACCGCTATTTTTCACTTCAATAACTGGAGATGCCAACTCCATCTGCTGTGCTTTAAAGACAGTTGGCATTTGGTAACTGGCCATAAACACCGCTGATTTTCTGGATTCATTCGAGGAATTTGATTGTAATAATCGTACCATCATCTCTTCATTGCTTTTCGTTTCTCTGGCTTTCATTTCCACCAAATAAGCAGGGTTGGCAACCGTGACTTCTGCTTTCCATACCATTTGTTGTTGGCTTAAACCGTGGTCTTGTGGTGAATGCCACTTCAATCTTACCTCAGGATTTTCCTCAATGGTAATCTCGGTTTTAGGTATATTTATCCCCATTGCATTCTGTGGTTGTATTGTTACCAGGCCTGTGTATAAAGGATAAAACCTAACTCGCAATAAATTAGAGCCTTGATCAATATCATCAATCACAAAGTTCTTAGTAAACAATGACCAATCAATCTTAGCGATGGATTCAGCTAAGTTGTCGCCCTCCACCACCAATGTCACAGGCTGCCCCAATAGCACTTTTTGAGGACGGATTTTGACTTTAATATCAAACGTGTTTTGCGCTATCGATTTAAAATCCACGTCGGCTGGCAGAATCTCAATGGCATAAACCACACTGACACTCAAAAACAGGTTTGCCATAAAAATCCATTTAACAAGACGTTTTACCATGGCTGTATCCCTGGAATGTCGTGCGCTTTTTCTTGTTGCGCTTGAAAGCCTTCCTCTCTTTCAAACAAACGTTTTAATAGCATTTTTTGATCATCTTTTAACTGCTGCAATTCGTGTTCAAATTTTTCCGCTCTTTGCTGGTTTTGCTGCACTCTCACAACCGAATTAACCGCCTTATCCTTGGCTAAACTGTTTAAGCGTAACTTGGCAATACTTGGATTTAAATGGTAGTCGGTTAGCTCATCCGCCTCAGGCAAGTTGATTTTTTTACCAGTTTTATTGCCATTTGGCGCATCATCATCCGCGCCCGAACCTGCTTCTTTTGAATTAGAATCCCCAACCTTTTGACCACCGTAAAAAGCGCCTTGAGAATCACTGCCTTTTCCACCTTTATCCTCGCCCTTTTTCTTATTGGCCTTTTTCAGTTTGCCCTGCATTTCCAATTTATGACGCACGTTTGCAAGTGCCAAATTATGCTCGGCTTTTTTATAAGGTGATTGGTACTTCAGTGCCTGTGTATAAGACTCAATGGCTTGAGGGAGTAAATTCGCTTTATAGTAGCTGTTACCCAAGTTATACAGCGCTTGAGCACGTTCAATGTCGGTTTTTGCTTGCCAAGCCGCTTGTCTAAAATAGAGTACGGCGGCTTCTAGGTCATCCAACTTATAGGCAGCCGCACCTGCACCAAACCAACCTTGATAGTTTGGTATTAAATCGTAAAGCGATTCTGCTAACTCAAATGATTCACTCTCAAACGCTTGATAAGCCTGCTGTAAATTCTCTTTCTCATTTTTAACACTGGTATCAGCTTGACTCGGTGTTGACCATAGATTCAAACTCACTAAGGCGACAATAGGTATGACTAAAAAGCCACCTACAATTGAATTAACACTGGAAGATTGATTACTTTTAGCCTTAACGATTGATTTAGACACAAATCGTGCCATTAAATAACCACCCACACTCGACTTTAGTCCCACACCTATTTGCCACAAGTAAAAAGCGAGCAATAAACTGATAACACCCACCACCATAAATGGCTGAGAATAGTTATGCCAAACCTTTCTCACCGTTTTATCCTGATAAAAGGCCGATGTTTGTAAAACTTCATCAAGCAATTTCTGCATAAACGCTTGCCCTGTTTCCGCCTTTAAATACACACCCTCGGTTCTTTCAGCCATTTTCATTAGCTGACTCTCTTCCAGTCGGGTTTGTACCAATAACCCGTTAGCATGCAACTTGCCAGAAGAGTGGCTCTTATCTGGAATAGTGGTTGAGCGATTTTTACCAACACCAACAAAAATCACTTTTACACCCGTGTCTGACTGTTTCTGAGATTTGGCAACCGGTAAATCAGCAACCACCGCTGGCAAAGGCACAGGCTTCCAAAATGGTGGAGCGCCGTCTGTGAATACAACCAGCACTTTGGCAGGCCTGCCCGTTTGGGTAAATACATTTAATGCATCAATCAAAGCCAAGTCAATCCAACTGCCTTTGGTGGGTAGCATTCCTGGTTCAATCAAATTTAAAGCTTGATCAAAGACATGTTTATCATACGTTAACGGTATTACCGAATGTGGCTGACCAGCAAATACACTGAGCGCCACTCTATCATTCGCTTGTAGCTGACTTACTAAAGATTCACTTATCGATTTAGCAAACAAAAAACGATTCGGTTGTACATCTTTTGCGGTCATGGATTGTGATAAATCTATATCAATCATCACATCCACCCCATTACGGGTCTGTACATCATATTTACTATCTAAACTACGTGGGCCAGCAATCGCAATCACCAAACACAACCAAGCAAGGGACAATAAACGGATGGGGGATAATAACCAAGATAGCGCTTTTGTTACTTGATTAATGACTCGTTTAAGGTAACCAGGCCTGGTAACTACTGAATCCGTTTGTGAAAAATCGGCTCTGCTATCTTGTACCGCAACCCATTGCCATAAATGGCTATCGGCGTAGTTTTGTTTTTGACTGTTGCGTAATACACGCTGAATAATGGCAACCGCAACAGGTAAAAGTAGCGCCCATAACCAAATTGGAGCACGCCAAACCATCTCATTATTTAAAAGGGCTTCAAGCATCTATTTAGCCCTCTCTTTTTGTTTTTTGGACTTTTTTCTTGCCACAAAACTCATCCAAATCAAACTTAAAGCCCAATAAATACCCAATACAACCACGCCCATAATTAGCGGATATGAATACAAATACTGTTTTTGTGGCGGTGCAGGTGGTGCAATATAAGGCACGCCTTCTGCCTGATTAATTTTGGCTAAAACCGCGGAGATTTCTTGTCCACTGCCAACCTGAAAATATTGGCCTTGAGTTTGTTCCGCCAAGGCTTGCAGAGATTCCGATTCTAACGGTTGGTACAATAAACCGCTGTAAATTCGTTTGTCTGCCTGTTCACTACTGGCGCCTACACCAATGGTATAAATCGGCACTTTTAAAAGCTGTGCGTAATTCACCGCTTCGGTAAGTTCTATGCGACTTGGTTGGCTTAAACCATCACTAATCAGCACCACCACTCGTTTTAGAGTGTCTTTATTGGCTTTGGTAATACCGGTTGATTGGTCAGTTTGCTTTAATGCCAAGCCTAATGCCTCACCCATTGCCGTATCTGTTCGCCCAGCTAAATAAGGCTTTAAACGTTTTAAGGTTAGTCGTGCTAAGGTTTGATCATTTGTTAAAGGTAATAAGGTATAGGCACTATCGGCATAGATAGCTAAACTAAAACGATTGCCCTTGAGTTCACCAATAAAGTTGTCTAAAACTTTTTTCACCACATTCATTCGGGTTTCAGGCTTGCCATCTATTTCATAGTCAGGCAGAAGAAATGAGGCAGAGCTTTCAATAACAAAAACAATGTCTCTCACCGTCTTTTGTTCAGGTTCAGCCGCAGAGGGCAGTTTTTGTATGGGTTGTGCAAGCGCAATGGCTAAAAAGACAATGACCAAACCTCTTAAGAGATTAAAGAAAAGTACCCTAAACTCAAACCGAGCTTGAGAGATTGGAGCAAATCCGCCTTGCATTTTATGAATTAAAGCGTGTTTTACTCTAAGTTGGCGGTTAGCCGTGAGTTCACTTAAGTCATTTTTTGCCGAAAATCGACTACTTATAAACCATAAAATAGGCCAGAGCCAAATTAGCCACAACCACTCTGGCGATTCAAATAGCAAACTATCTGTATTTTGCAAATCCAAAAAAGGAATGTAGGCAAATAGACTCAATAACCAAGTTTCCATTACAGGCTTTCCTTAGTTATCGTTCTTTTAAAATTGATGACTAAACACCCAATAATCAACTGACTATTGACCGTTTCATTTAACAACAGTTGTGCTTCTTTCAAAGCCTCAAAGTAAGTTTCACGTGAAACAATTTGCCCTGAAAAAGCCATCATCTCACTCAGTTCTTTAAGTTCAGCCATCTCTTTGAGCTGCTCTTCTTTTAT
>JAUUDE010000090.1 GCA_030826915.1 Thiomicrospira sp. | reverse complement strand
TTTGGTGAGCACTTGATAGTCTTCAGATTGATTCAGTTGGTCGATGCAAGGTTGTAAATCAGCAGTTGATGTCATGATATTGGCTTTTTAGATGAATGTAGTTGCATGGATTTTAGCAATAATTTTGCGGCCTGTGCAAAGGTGTTGCGTTTTAAGGAGACTTGTTTAGTGATGTTTTACAGTGAGGCGTTGTGTAAAACGCTTTAAACGATGTAGATGGGAAACAATCTTAGCTTGAATGAATAGACTTAAATAAGCTAACCAGGCCTGGTCAATGGTGACTTGGCAGTCTATTTCAATCTGTTTTCCTAGACTTGCATAATGCCGTACTTTTAGTTCTATAACCTGATTTTGTTTTATATAAAAACGGAGTTTAGGGGCAAGAGTACGTGGCACATAACCTAATAATAAGCCGTGAGTGATTAAAGTGTCTGTTTGGTTTTCAAAGCAGGCCTGCACACTTTTAGGTAACCAAATCTGAATGGCGTTTTTGTCAAATTCATTGTCAGGTTCTAATTGGAAACAAAGTGTTTCATCAGGTTTAAGTAAAGATAAATCTAACGCCATACTCGCAGAGTAATAAAAAGTACCTTTAATGGGAAATTGAATGGTTCTTTTCATAAATGTCCAATTGCGCTGTGGAGCGCCTGAATGGATTAAAACTCGATTAATAAATCAAGTTGCTCAGTATCTAGTGTAAAACATTTTTTGGTTTGCGTAATGGGGCAATCTAGGCAGAGTTTATATGCCGTAAGTTGAAGGTTGGGCATACCGTTATTTTTTTGGCTAAATGTTTGGTCTTTGTCGTTGTTGCCATACATTCTATCACCAATAATTGGGAATCCAGTTTCTGATAAATGACGACGAATCTGATGTTTACGCCCAGTTTCAATTTCTATCTCAACATGCGAGATGTCTTGTTTTGCATGATATTCAAGCAAACGAATATGGCTAATAGCAGGTTTATTATCAACGGCAAGCGAAACGGTTTGTGTCTCAATAGGGTATTGCCCCCAAACCATTGCTTGATAGGTTTTATGTACACGATTTTCTTCAAATTTTCGGCTTAAAGCGACAGCCATTTTTTTTGTGTGAGCAATTAACATCAAACCGTGCGTTGCTCTATCTAAGCGATGCACAATCCAACATTGTCGAACTTGATTGTTTGGCTGATAGTGCATCTCAATCCAACGATAAAGTGCAGTGTGGTCAGCCCACTTACTGCCTTGCGACAACATTCCACGAGGTTTAATCCACACAGAATAATCGCTGAAGTCTGCCACCATTGTGGGGGTTAAGGGTGTTTGATTAAGTAATTCGGGGTTGTAGTAAAAATCAATAACTTGATTTTCAGTTAGGTACTTTTTTAAACGGCGTAAACGCTCAGGCTTACTTTTTGGATTGCGTTGAACCCATACAGCTCCTTGCTGTGCGTATTGCTTTAATAACTGTTTACCCATCCCTGTTTCTTGTGCCAATAAATCTAAGGCGGTTTGTTGCCCTTGGCTTTTTATGTGAAAGTGATTTATTAAAGGGCGCATAGAATGATTGCTTTGTAAGTAAAAGTTAGGCTGTTTGGCACTAGTGAGTTTTGTATTATCATCAGACATAAGCATAGTATAAATGAGACTTTTGCATGAAAGAATTCGTAAATATAAATAGTTGACTGAATAGTTAAAATTCACCTGATTTTCGTTCAAAATCTTGCAAATAGCTAACTATTTGCTGTGTTTTGCGCTTCAATCAGACAAATTTTGCCATATTTTTCTTTTGCGACTCTCTCGTACAAAGGTCACAAATGAGTTTGTCCTAACTCATAACGATTTATTTTAATGCTATGTTATTGATTTTTAAAGGTCATAAAAAATACTGTTTACAGTTCATAAGTAATTTTTAGAATTGGGTCTTTTTCTTTTGCAGAATCTTCCTATAATGGTGAGACAATATTGTTTAATTTTTATATATAAGAAGGCCTTCCTTCATAAACTTATTTAAACTTATTGTACGTAAAATGAATCGTTAATAACGTTTTAGGCGTCTTGAACAAGGAAATCACAATGCAAGCTCAACTTTTCTTAAACAAACAACCTGTACTTGATTCTAAACAAGCGCTTTATGGCTACCATCTATCTTTAGAATTGGTTAATGATGTGGATCCAGCAACGGTTGAGTGGGAAAGTGTTATGAAAGCGTTCTGTGAAGATATTGCAGAACAAGATGGCATGGAAGGTTTAACGGCGCATAAGCCAATCTTTTATAAAGCACCGCTTGAAGTGATTTCGCCGGACTGGCTTCCTAAAGTGGATGATATTGCTAACTTAACGGTTGAAGTAGGTTTAGATGTTCTTAAAAATAAAGCCGCTTAAGAGTCTTTAAAGGAAGTTGTAAAGTCAGGTGCTAAGGTTGCTGTTTACGGTTATGAGCCTACGGATGCTTACAATAAGCTTTTAACTATTGCTAAAACGGTTAAATTGGATGCTCAATCTGTTTCATGCAGTGAAGCAAATGCTTTGGTTGCGGATTTAAAAGCCAAAAACATCACCGTTGTGATTACAGGCATTGAATCTGAAGAGCAGTTTGCATTGTACCAACAGAGTGATGCAAACTATTATCAAGGCTATTTCTTTACTACACCAGTTATCTCTGGGCAAAAAGAGTTGTCTGGTAATAAATTGGCGATGCTGAAGCTACTAGCGGAAGTGAATGACCCAGATGTAGAGTTTGATAAAATCGTAGAAACAGTGGGCTCAGACGTGGGGCTTACACATAAACTATTAAGTGCGATTAATCACCCAAGCAATAATATTCCGCATGTGATTGAAACTTTAAAAGATGCGGTGAACTTTATGGGCTTAAAACGTCTGAAGTTTTGGGTAAATATGATGATGCTTTCAGAAGTAAATGATGTACCTAAAGAGTTATTGACTACCGCTTTAGTACGTGCAAAATTTATGGAATTTTTAGCCGACAAACAGGGTAAAAGTGGGGATGTTGATCGTTTCTTTATGACAGGGATGTTCTCGACTTTAAATGCGTTCTTAAAAGCCTCAATGGTGGATATTGTTGACCAGTTGCCTTTATCTGATGAAGTTAAAGAAGCGTTGGTTGACCAGTCTGGTGATATGGGTAAAGCGTTATTTGTGGTACGCTCTTTAGAGCAGGGTAATGCCAATATGTCTGGTAGCAGCATTGATATTATGCAAGTTTCGTCGGCTTATATGGCGGCTAACTCGTGGGCTTATAAAACCATGGCTGGTTTAGAAGCGGCATAAGATGAAAATCGTGTGATGTTGTGTTGTACAACAAAAAGCGATAACGCTCTGATTTTATCAGGGCGTTTTTTGTTTAAGGCTTTCCGTAAACGGATGGGTAACGATGTTTAATTTGAAAATACCAACGTTTGAATCCAAAACAACGTTACCAGATAGTTATACATTGGGTGACTATACATTGCCTTTAGTGGCATCAGCTCGCAGAAAGTCTATTGCCGTTAAACAGCGTAATGGCAATTTGGTTTTGGAAGTGCCAAAAGCGATTTCTGCCAAACAATTAAGCCGAGTATTGAGTCAAAATCATAATTGGCTGGTAAAACGTCTTACAACGCTTGTTGAGAATATTCAGCCAAAATTTACTGCGCAACATAATGAAGAGTTCATGTTGTTTGGTCAAACCTATTGCATACAGTGGCTGACATCCAATGAAGGAAATCAGCCTAAGTTTTGTTTAGATAATAACAACAATCAAGCCTTGTTCCATTTCTGCGAACAAAAGGAGGCTAGTCAAAAACAAGCGTATTGTTTTAAAGCGTTAGAACAATGGATGAAAGGCCGCGCATACGAATACCTTTTACCTAAGCTAGATTTTTATGCAGAGCAAATTGGTGTTTCCTACAAGTCATTAACGGTTAAAGGCTATAAATCCCGTTGGGGGAGTTGTTATTCCGATGGTCGAATTCAGTTTAATTGGCGTTTAATGCAAGCACCTGAGTGGGTGATTGATTATGTTGTCGTACACGAACTCGTACACCTGATTCATGCCAATCATTCAAAAGCGTTTTGGGATTTGGTTGAGAAACATTACCCAAAAACCAAACAAGCCAAACAGGTTATGAAACAAAATGGTCGAAATTGGATTGAATTTTTACAAAAATAATTTATTTCATGTACATCAAGGAAGGTAATAAATGGAAATGACTGAAACAGAAGTACAAACCAAAGCCGTCTCTTATGGTGGTTTTTGGAAACGTTTAGTGGCGTATATTTTGGATTGGATCATTCTGACAATTATAGGTGTAATCGTTCTGGTTGGGGCAGGGATGTTGATGGCCAGCAAAGGATTAGACCCCGAAAGTGAAGATGCCATGTTACGTGTCGGTTTAGCATCCGATATGGTTACTCTATTCATTGCTTGGCTCTATTATGCGGGTATGGAAAGTTCAGGCAAACAAGCCACTTTAGGTAAGCTTGCGTTAGGCATGAAAGTGACCGACATAAAAGGTGAAAGAATCTCCTTTTTACGAGCGACCGTGCGCCAATTCAGTAAAATCCTTTCTTTTCTTTTATTCTTGATTGGTTTTATTAT
>JAUUDE010000058.1 GCA_030826915.1 Thiomicrospira sp. | reverse complement strand
GTTCGACTCCTCCCAGCTCCACCAAATAACTAAGCCCACTACTCTTTTTAGAATAGTGGGCTTTTTTATCGTTTATAGACTTGGATGCAAATCATTCTTTAACTTGCAGTGCCTGCAGGTCTTTCATCACTTCTGTTACATGCTTTTTTGGATTAATACTTCTATAGATTTTGGCTATATTGCCTTGTGGGTCAATAATAAAACTGTGACGTTTTGCAAACTTAATCAGCTTTAAATCTAATAATGCACCATAAGACTTTGTAACCTGTGCTTTCTTATCAGCTAATAAATCAAAAGGTAAACCGTATTTTTTAGCAAATTCTGCATGACTCTGGTCACTATCTAACGAAATACCTAAAACCACAGCCTGCTGGGCAACTAACTGATTGATATTATCCCTAAAATCACACGCCTCGACAGTACAGCCTGGCGTATTGTCTTTTGGATAAAAATAGAGCACAACCCACTGTCCTTTATTGCTAGCAAGTGAAATCAACTCGCCTGACTGATTCAGTAAACTGAATTCAGGTGCTTTATCTCCTACTTTTAGTCCACTCGATTTTGCTGCGGTAAATATTCCCAACATAGCCCTTCCTATTACCAATTCACATCAAAGTGTTAACGAAGCTGACTGGATTAAATACTCTTAAAATACTTACGATTTCCACGTTCATCAATGGCTCCTGCTAAACGTTTTATACCGTGAATATAGGCTGCGGTTCTTAGCGAACAGTTATGGCTTAACGCCAAGTCGTAAACCGTGTTTGCTTCTTTGCTCATGATTTTTTTGAGTTTTTCATGCACTTCTGTCACATCCCAATAAAGCCCTGAGCGGTTTTGCACCCACTCAAAATAACTCACAATTACTCCGCCAGAGTTGGCTAAAACATCAGGAATAACATTCACACCATTTTCTTCCAAAATTTCGTCGGCTTGTGGTGTAACTGGGCCATTAGCAATTTCTAGAATCGTTTTGACTTTAATGTCATTGGCATTTAACTGAGTAATTTGATTTTCTAATGCGCCCAAAACCAAAACATCGATATTTAACAGTAATAATTCTTCATTGGTAATTTGCTCATATTCCAAGGTATTGCAAACCGAACCTTCGCAATATACGGATGCCAGTTCATTATTTTGCTGTTTAAACTTATAGACATCTTCAACATTTAAACCTTTTGGACTATGAATTCCCCCTTGAGAATCAGATACTGCAACAATTCTATAACCTGATTTTTGGGCTAATCTCGCAAAATGATACCCAACATTACCAAAGCCCTGAACGGCGATGGTTATTGCTGAAGGGTCCCAATTCTTACGGCGTACGAATTCATTTAATGCAAACAAAGCCCCTTGCCCTGTTGCTGACTCACGACCTTCAGAACCACCTAAATAAACAGGTTTACCTGTAATCATTCCTGGTACCTGGCGTCTTAAAATCACACCATATTCATCCGCCATCCAGCCCATAATAGTGCTGTTGGTATAAACATCAGGGGCTGGAATATCTCTGGATTCACCAATAACATCGGCAAACGCACGGATATAACCGCGAGACAAGCGTTCTAACTCTAATTTGGAAAGCTCTTTGGGGTTTACCATCACCCCTCCTTTAGCACCACCAAAAGGCAAACCCGACACTGCACACTTTACCGTCATCCAAAAACTTAATGAGGTAACTTCATCTAAATTCACCCGTGGGTGATATCGAATACCGCCCTTTGTTGGACCGCGAGTATCATCATATTGCACCCGATAGCCGGTAAAGATTTTTAGGTCCCCGTTGTCCATACGCACAGGAATACTAGCAATAATTGAACGTTTAGCGACTGATAGACGTTCAATCACCTCATCATCAACTTGAATGTGTTTAAAAACGGGATCTAAACGTTGCTTCGCTAATTCAAACATAGCTATACCTCATTGTATAAATTCAATTTAACTAAATTCATTCTAAACTGAATGGGCAAAAATAAATAGTCGACTAAATACCCTCTTTTAATTATCCTCAAACTCTGTGTTCATAGTGAGTGCTAGCTTCTATAATAGATTTATCTTTAAACATACTGTTGTCCAAAACTTATTACTTTATGACTCTTAACGCTACTTTACCTATTCACGCCCTGTTGCCTGAAATTGAACAAACGGTTGCCCAAAGCCCTAATTGCATTTTAAAAGCAGAGCCTGGTGCAGGTAAATCGACCCAAGTGCCACTGTATTTATTGAATGCGGATTGGTTACACGGCAAAAAAATTATTATGCTTGAGCCAAGAAGATTAGCGGTGCGTTCACTTGCTCATTATTTAGCTAAACAACTTGGCGAACCTATTGGCCAGAGTGTTGGTTATCAAGTTAGAAATGAGAAAAAAAGCTCTACTGACACCAAACTTGAAATCGTGACGGAAGGAATATTAATTCGTCGCTTACAGCAAGATCCTGAACTTAATGGCACAGGCCTGGTCATCTTTGATGAGTTTCATGAACGTTCTTTGGAAGCCGATTTAGCCTTGGCTTTGTGTTTAGATTCTCAGTCCGCTTTGAGAGAAGACCTTAAACTTTTGGTTATGTCCGCCACACTTGAAGATAAAAATCTCAGTTCGTTTTTAGACAATGCGCCAATTATTGATTGCCCTGGTCGAAGCTATCCTGTTGAACAGCACTATCTGGATAACAGCATACAAAACCAAGGTTGGATGGCATTTAACCAAACCTTAGTGCAGACAATTCAAAAAGCCATAAACAGCAACGCTGGCGATTGCCTAGTCTTTCTTCCAGGTAAAGGTGAAATTCTGCAAGCAATCAAACAGTCCGAAAACCTGTTTTCAGAAAAGAAATTTGCGCTTATTCCACTTTATGGCAGTCTCTCTACTCAACAACAAAATTTAGCTCTTGAAGCAGATAAACATGGGCGTCGTAAAATCATTTTTTCCACCAATATTGCTGAAACCAGTTTAACCATTGATGGCATTGGTATTGTAGTAGACAGTGGCCAAGTACGCAGAGCCAGTTATGATGCGAGTAGTGGCATGACTAGAATGCTTACTCAAAAAGTCTCACAGGCTTCGGCTAAACAACGTGCGGGGCGAGCAGGTCGATTAAGTGCAGGTCATGCTTATCGTCTATGGACTGCGGCGGAACATAAAGCTCGTGCCGAGTATGAAAAGGAGTCTATCCTAACTTCAGATTTGACAGACTTATGTTTAGAGATTGCCATGTGGGGAGTCCACGACCCTGCTGATTTACGTTGGCTAACCCTGCCGCCTAAATCACATGTTCAAATTGCCCAAGGCTTACTTATAACCCTAGGTTTTTTAAATAGTAACGGTAGCATCAGTAAACAGGGGCAACAAGCCATGCAACTCGGCTTATCGGCTAGGCTTGCTAAAGTTTTGCTACACAGTCAACAACTGCCGAGTATGCAATCGCAACTATGTGATATTGCCGCCCTTCTGAGTGAACGTGATATTCTTAAAAATTCCTATAGTGCCAACTTAGAAGACAGAATTCAGGCTTTGCAGGCCTATAAAAACAACCCGACTAATAACCATCAAAATATCATTTCATCGGTGGCTAAAGAAGCCTTAACCAACAGTAAAAATTGGCAAAAACGTTTACAGAATTTAGCTCTTTTCCCGCCTGAAGCCATTAATACAAATTCAGCACTCAGTATTGCGCAATGCGTGGCACTTGCCTACCCAGATAGAATTGCCAAACGCCGTAGCAATCAAGATAACCGTTATTTGTTAAGTAATGGTAAAGGCACCTTTTTAGCTGAAAATGATGCTCTTAATCAATCTGAATATTTCGTGGTTACTAATCTGGATGGTCAACGTAAAAACGGTAAGGTATTTATTGCCATGCCGATTTCTCAAGATGAGATTGAAGAGCTGTTTGCAGATAAAATTGAGCAACAAACAGAGGTTAAATTTAATCGGCAAAAACAAAAAGTAGAAGCGGTACAAGTACGTAAATTTGGCGCGCTGATTTTAAGCCAAAAAACCACCAATCAGATAAAAAACACGCAATTGCAGGAATGCATCATTGAACATCTCAAAAACAACAATCTAAACGATTTACCGTGGAATCAAAAAAGCTTAGATTGGTTAAAACGAGTGAATTGGTTGGCGCAGTACCATGAAGATTATGCCGGTTTTTCAGAACAAGCCTTGATGCAAGAGATTGATGACTGGCTCGCCCCTTACTTAACAAATGTAACGCAATGGGCGGACTTGAATAAAATAGACTTACTGGCTTTATTACAAGCTAAATTGAGTTATCAACAACTGCAAGATTTAGAACAACAAGCGCCCACACATTACCAGGCCCCCTCGAATAAACGAGTTGCCATAGATTACCAGATTGGCAAACAACCGACCATTTCTATTCAACTGCAAGAGCTGTTTAGCGAAGTCCGTTCACCAAGCATTGCATTTGGCAAAGTCATGCTCAGTTTTGAGCTGCTCTCCCCGGCTCGTAGACCCATTCAAATCACCAGTGACTTAGGTCAGTTTTGGCAAAATTCCTATTTTGAAATCGCCAAAGAGATGCGTGGAAAATACCCTAAACACCGTTGGCCTGAAAAACCATTAGAAGAAAAAGCAGGGCGTTCATTACAAGCTAATCGACAACGTAAAACATAAATAGTCGACTAAATATCCGCTAAGATATCAATCTGAATAAATTGAAAACATACCTATTTATATAATGCCTAGTTCATATCAAACAATACAATTAGAAACCATTGACTCAACCAGTCGATACCTAAAAGACTACGTTAAAAATAACCGCCCAACTACGGCTGTTTTTTGTACTACAAAAATCCAAACAAACGGCTACGGTCAACAAAAACGCAGTTGGATAACCAATCAAGATTCTGCTATTTTCTCTTTAGCTTATCCTCTTGCTAGAGGTTACCAATTATCAGGCCTGGTCAGTTTGCACATTGCGAGTTTATTACACCAGACATTAACGGAGCTTACTTCAGAAACGCTATATTTAAAATGGCCAAACGATATATATAACGAGCAAGGTAAAGTAGCTGGCATGTTGATTGAACAAGTCATTAACAAGGACTATCGCGCCTTTATTATTGGAGTAGGAATAAACCGCTACTCAGCTGAATCAACGCCTTTAGCTGAAGGCTCCAGTGCGGTTATTGACTTTAATTTAGAAACTTTTTTTGAAAACTTTTTTACAAAAATCCAACAATCTGAGTTACAGAATTACTCATACAATGAATTATCTCATTACTGGCAAAATCATGATTTATTTAGCATAGATGAAATTGTTAACTTAATTTCCCCAAATCTCAAAGAACAAGGAACTTATTTGGGAATAAATCCACATGGACAAGCAATCGTTAAACTGTTAGATTCAACCATCACTTTATCATCTGGGCAAACCTCTATACGCAAAAGGCTTTAAGGCTCAAATGACTCTCCGTTAAAATCAAATAGCTGACCGCTCTGTTCTGGAGTTAAACCCTGTAAAACTCTGAATAGAGATTCGGCAGTATACTCTGCACTTTGTAACTGGCTTGAATCTATACGTTTTGTGAAAGGCTTGGATAAATCTGTATCCGTTGTTCCTGGCTGAAGACCAACTAAGGTTATTGGAAGACGCTTTCGTAAAAGTTCTATTGCAAAATTCTTTAACAACATATTTAATGCCGCTTTACTCGATCGATAACTATGCCATCCGCCCATTCTGTTATCACTAATACTACCCACTCTTGCAGATAAAACTCCAATTTTACATGGATGCTTTAAATCCATTTTTTCTAACAAAGTCTGTAAAACTAAAATGGGACCCACTGCATTTAGCTTGTAGCTCCTCATTAAAAAGTCACCTTTAATTTGGTTATACGATTTTTCTGGCTGTTGATTTTTATCGTGTAAAAAACCACTCGCAATAAAAACAAAATCAAGCTTGAGCGACGTTTGATCATTTTTAATTTGAATGATTTTAAGACTTTGTAGCAATTCTTCTGGATTATTTAGATCCCAACAATAATCATCAATTTGACTAGGCCTGCTTGATTCAATAGGCAATAAACCATTCAGATTTCGTGCAAAACGATAAATTTTAGCACTTGGGTATTTAGATAAAATTTGTAACACCATAGCATGCCCAATTCCACCGGTTGCTCCAAAAATCATGGCAGTGAAATTTTGACCTGGACTTACCTGATTAATATCCACAAAAAATTTCCTTTAATTGGTTTTGCGCAAATATCTATACACATTCTATTCAATATTTATATAACTTATACAATAGTGTACAATATTTTGTAAACTAATGATTGTTAACGAGCGAATTTATGACGCCTACCAAAATAAATAATCTAGAAATTGAATCCGCCAAAATTCCAAGAGGTCGAATAAGCCGTTTAACTAAAATGGGAAAGTTAGTTGGTGGCGTGGCAACAAGTATGCTAGCTCAAGGCAGCAAGCAGTTAGTACAAGGTCAAAAACCCAACTCTAAAAATCTATTACTTACCACACAAAATGCGAAACGACTGGCCGAACACCTCTCACAACTGCGCGGTGCCGCAATGAAAGTTGGGCAGCTGTTATCAATGGATGCAGGCGATTTAATCCCAGAGGAATTATCGAGTATTCTTGCTAAGTTACGTTCAGAAGCTAAGTCAATGCCTCTAAATCAATTGATTGAAGAATTAGAACAAACCTGGGGAACAGATTGGCAAAGTAAGTTTAGCCAATTTTCTTTCTATCCTGTAGCTGCTGCCTCCATTGGACAGGTACATGAAGCGCACACAGTGGATGGCCGTCATTTAGCCTTAAAAATCCAATACCCTGGCATTAAAACCAGTATTGATAGTGACGTTGATAATTTGGCAACGCTCTTAAAACTGTCCCGATTGATTCCTAAGTCAGTGGACTTAAACCCTATTTTAGAAGAAGCCAAATTACAATTACACGCTGAGGCCGATTACCACTATGAAGCGACTTGTCTTAAACAATACCGTGAATATTTGGCTGAAAACTCCAACTTCACAATTCCTAAAGTACATGATGACCTAAGCAGTGAATCTATATTGGCTATGGATTTTGTAGAAGGTGTCGCAATTGAATCGCGTATAAATAGTTGCCAAAATGAACGTAACTTTATTATGAGTGAATTGTTTAATTTACTGTTTAAAGAAATGTTTATTTTTAAACTAGTACAAACAGATCCAAACTTTGCAAACTATCAATTTAGCCCCAAAACTAATTGTATTATTTTACTGGATTTTGGTGCTACTCGTCATTACAGCGACAGCATCTCTGAGGGCTATTTGCAACTCATGTACGCCGCACAACATGGGCAGTTAGACAAGGTGGAAATGGCTGCTAAAAAAATTGGTTTTTTTAGTAACACCATCTTGCCGCAACAAAAAGCAGCCGTAATTGATTTGTTCATGCAAGCTTGCGAACCATTACGTTTCAATGGTGAATACGACTTTGCTAATACGGATTTAGCCACTCGAATCAAAGACAAGGGTATGGCATTAAGCATGGAAAAAGATTACTGGCACACACCACCAGCAGATGCCCTGTTTTTTCATCGGAAATTGGGCGGACTGTATTTACTCGCAGCCAAACTAAAAGCACAGGTAAATGTACAGCAATTGTTTAAACAATACACACAGACTCTGATTAACTAAATTAAAGCAACCAGGCCTGGTTGCCTTAACTATAACTTTTTACCTTAATTTTGAATGTAACTTGGAATATAAATGCACCTTAATTCTGAACAAATACAAGCATTAAACCTTAAACAAAGAATTCACCTAATTAATTCAATTACAGGGATTAAACCTGCTAATTTAATTGGCAGCATAGATTCTCAAGGTCAAACCAATTTAGCCGTGTTTAGTTCTGTGGTTCACCTAGGTAGCGACCCAGCTTTGGTTGGCTTTGTTTTACGGCCGCCCGGCCATGTGCCCAGACACACCTATGACAACATAAAAGAAATGGGCTCTTACACCATTAACCATGTTCATCCAGAGTTTGCTCAACAGGCTCATTTAAGCTCTTACAAGTTTGATAAGAATGAATCTGAATTTACCCAATGTGGTTTACAAGAAGAATTTTTGCCCGATTTCCCTGCCCCATTTGTTAAAGAATCAAACATTAAATATGGCTTACATTTTGTAGAAGAAATACCGATAAAACAAAATAACACTCGACTGATGATTGGAGAGGTTCAAGAAATCATTTTAAATATCATCCCTCAAACACCCGATGGTGGACTGGATTTAGAATTAAGTAAAAGTTTAGGCATTAGTGGGTTAAACAGTTACTATAAATTCAACCTTATTGATACCTATGAACAGCCTTCTGCAGAAAATTTAACACGCTTTCTTAGCAATTAATTAACGCTTAATTTAACATTCAGGTGTAAACATCAATTTAAATCCAGGGCAAAAGGTTTGAGTTCTTCAATGGTAATGTAGTTTAAAACCGCTTCATCCGTCGCTAAAAAACGTATTTTAGGTGCGACACCCGCTTTATAAGCTTCAAGCCAACGCAATGCACACAAACACCAAAAGTCGCCAGCTTTTAACCCTGGAAACATGTTAGGTATAGGCGTGGACAAATCGTTGCCCTGCTTTTTAGAAAATTCTAAAAAATCATCCGTAACTTTAGCGCATACCACATGACGCCCCCGATCAAACTGATCTGTCCGGCAAAGCCCGTCTCGATAAAACCCCGTTAAAGGTTCAAAAGAACAAGTTTGTAGTTCTGTGCCCAGTAAGTTACGTTTTTTAATCTCTGAGTTCTGTGCGGTCATCTTGGTTCCTTTCTTCTCTTTCATTGTCATGATTACCTTCATTAATAGAAACCATGAACTGGCGTTATTTGAATATTTTTTGATGGTTTTAGTAAAAATTGACACAAAATTCGGTACTGGTCTAAATCAATCACATATTCTTGTTGACGGTTTTCTAATAAAGAGTGTAGTTCCTCTTCGCTATAAACTGTACCTAACCAGCACCAGTTATGAACAACATGAATGGCAGCTTTTTTGGTACCGCCTCCCCTCTCTTTGACCATAATAGGACAAGACCATGGCCAAACCTTCTGCTGAAAAGGCATTAACGCCATTGAAAGCCTTAAATTATATATGGCAGGCGTTTCTTTACCAATACACGCGCCTTGGCATTTTTTTACCTGATGAGCAAAGCAAGCACCCTGCTTTTTCTTTTCAAGACCTGTCAATCGATGACAAAGTTTATGTTCATTTGCTAATTTATCTAGCGCCTTCTCAGCTTGTTTTTTAGAACGAAACAAGCCAAAAAGCCCGTCGAGCTGTTCAGCACAAAGACCCTCTATTGAAGTTATTTCTAGAGTTTCATAATTATGATTATCTACTTTTTTAACAAGGCTCCATAGCTTGGTGACTTTGCGTAATTTTACATTGAACTTGGGTGATAAACGCTTTATCTCTTTAGCCTCGAGTAATTGAGCTCCCAAATCACCGCTGCACAAAGTCCAATCAACATCATGAATTTCGCTACTCATTTGCAATGCTTTAGACGTGCGATGATCATTATTAAAGTGGCTTAATATACGGCTACGTAAATGAATTGATTTACCCACATAAAGCACTTGGCCTGTTGATCCATAGAAACGATATACTCCAGGTAAATTTTCACAATCTTGTAAAATATCTGGTGATAAATTAGGCGGTAAACTTGGTTGTTTTAGCTGAACAGAAATGGCTTGCCAAATAGTATCAAAGGTATGATATTTTGGAAGCTTTTGAAAAAACTCCCATAAAACTTTTGCATCATCCATAGCTCGATGACGTTCATTACACTGAATGTCAAACCGCTCAATAATTTGGTCCAGACCATGGCGCTTTTCAGTTTTAAAAAGTGCTCGAGAGAGTTTAACCGTACAAAGGGTTGTAACCCTCCACTTAATCCCGACTCTATCAAATTCACTCTTTAAAAAACTGTAGTCAAATCGAGCGTTGTGAGCAACCAGAATCTTGCCCTCTAATAGACTCACAAGCTCCTCAGCTACCTCTTTAAATTTAGGCGCATCGGCCACCATTGAATTAGAGATACCTGTCAAACGGGTAATCCAAGGTGGAATGGATTGCCTAGGCTGAATAAAGCTTTGCCATGTTTGAACGAGTTCTCCTTGGCGAACATGGAATAAACCAATTTCTGTAATGCTGTCACGTTGATGCTTACCACCTGTGGTTTCAACATCTAGAAAAATAAAGTCACGCCACTTAGCTTCATCAGACCAATTATCTACCCAAGCATTAGATTTCATGACATGAATGCATTCAGTAACATCGACAAAATCGCCACGCTACTAGCATGCCAACGTAATTTCCAAAACCATGGTTGGCTATTTGAAAAATTTGCCCACTTCCAATCAACAAAAATTAAGCAAACAAACGCCAATGCCAAGCCAAAAAATGCAACACTAGTTGGTGTCCATAACAACATCGCCCAAGCCCACAAAGCAATCACATTAGAGCAAATAAACAAAGCGATTGTTTCATAAGATTTTTTTGGAGCAACATGGCCAGCTGTTAAATAGCTCAGCGCAACGCCCCAATGAATACCCGCAATAAAACTTAGAATAACCGCTGCATACCCGATTAAAACTTCGGAAAAATTGATTGTAATCTGTTGGCTCAGTGGAGCTAGATCAAAAGCAAACAATGCTCCATACCAAAAAGGTAAGGTACCCAAGTAGGTTAAGGTACGAGCTATATTAACAGGGTGCATATTGACTCCTTCAGAATACAATTTCTATACATAAGCATAACTAAAATTATACATATATAATACAAAAATGCATTCTATGCTAAAGTAGAATCCTCATAACCTGGACTTACTTACCATGAAAAACTTGTTTTATATTACGTTAATCACAACTCTTTTTACCCTGCCTACTGCTGTCGTTGCAGAAATTGAAATTAGTCAAAGCTTAGATGGCTTAACCCCAGAGGAAAAGGCGTGGTTATTAGACGATTCCAACTTAGACGCAATGATGGTAGCCTCAGAAGATTTAGTTTGGAGTGACAAAGCCACCAAAGACAGCTACTGGTTAAAAAATAACTTAAAAATTAATAATCAGAGCATTAAAACAGGTTGGATTGAATTCTCTCAATGTCATTTTAAATTGGATGCAATCAATAAAATAGAAGTTGCATACCAACCCGATCTCACAAGAAATATCAAAGTCCTTTCTTACAAAGGCATAGAACACATTAAAGTAGAAAATAGCGGAGTAGTTTTAAACAATGTTAGTAGCGATGCACAAATATGCATTAGCGGAGAAAGTAAGACACTAAAAACAATTAAAAATGGATTTTCTATTCAACGTGGGCCTTACATGCGTAAATTTTTGGATGGCTATTATCCAATGATTGTAGAAGAAAGTATTGAATTTGATAACCTAACAGCTAGGTTAACCAAACATCTACCAACCAATCCCTTGAAACGGCCAGACCTAAACCAAGCAACCTATGATTTCTCATATTCATTTGAAGGACAACTAAGACCCTATTATCAATTCAGTATCCCGACTATTAATAAAGAGAATTGATGAGTGAATGAACTATTTAGTTATATAAAACAGCAACTCTTTCTAACTGCGAACTTCATTGGCACATTAAATCTAGATAGACTTTGTTAAACGTCAACACAACTAATTCTGTCTTGAATAATGAAATATTCCTAAGAAATAGAGCATATACATGGCTAATTAACCATTCCCACTCCTTAATATAAATTTTACTTAATCAGCTTATAGAGCAAGAGTAAAACACTAAATTTCTTTAAAGCTAAAAACGACTTGAACTGCACCATTAGAGCTTTAAGCAGCAGTCAATATTAAATTGGCATTAAAAAAGCTAAGTGTCATACTATGAATATTTTGTATAACTTAGGTACAGATAAAGTACAATTAATTAAAAGTACTTTAAACATCAATTTACTCTGTTTGCAGTTAACTAAATTACAGTAACCAGAGACAATACAGCGTAACTATTTAGATTACCCCATGAAGAAACCGATTATACAAATTGTTTGGTTTAAACGAGATTTACGCACAATTGATCACGCTCCGCTCTATATGGCGGTTCAAAAAGGCGTGGTTCTACCTGTATACATTTTTGAACCTGAACTCTGGCTGCAAAAAGATGCCAGTTTGCGCCATTGGCGGTTTATTCATGACTGCTTAATCGAACTAAACCATAATTTAAATCGATTAGGTCAGCCTTTAATTCAATTGTATGGTGAGGTAATTGAGGTATTTGAACAACTTCAAAATCAATATCAAATTGCGGGTATATGGAGCCACCAAGAGACAGGTAACTTATGGACTTTTGCACGAGATCAAAAGGTTTTGGCCTGGTTAAAACAGCGTAATATTCCTTGGAACGAATTTAAACAGCACCCCATTCATCGAGGAAAAAGTCAACGAGATTATTGGCAAAGCCAAGCAAATCAGTTTTTTAACCAGGCCTGCTTACCCGAACCAGATTCTTTAACTTTTGTGCAAGCGCAAAAAAGCTTACCCAATGACTTACCTCTCCCCCCTGCAATTTCTCACAAAGAACAGATTCAAAAAGGTGGCCGTTCACTGGGTCTAAAGTTACTAAATAGATTTCTAACCCAACGTGTGGGTAACTATTTATTTGATATTGCCAACCCGATTAAAGCCCCCCAAAATTCTTCCCGTTTAAGCCCCCATTTAACTTGGGGCAGTTTATCCATTCGTGAAGTCATTCAAGCCGCTCAACTAAGACAAAGCCTGGCCCCTGCAAATCAGCAACGTGGCCTGACTGCTTTTATTTCTCGGTGTTTTTGGCAAAGTCATTTCATGCAAAAACTCGAAACTGAACCGCAAATAGAACGACATTGCTTACATGCAGCAACCGAATATCTCAGAGCAGAGAATCCTAATAGCCAGAAATTTTTACAGGCCTGGTTAAAAGGACAAACAGGTGTACCTATGGTTGATGCCTGCATGAGATGCTTAAAAGTAACGGGGTGGTTGCCTTTTAGAATGCGCGCAATGGTTGTGTCATTTGCTAGCTATCAACTTTGGATTGATTGGCGTTTAATTGCCCCACCTCTAGCGCAATTGTTTACCGATTATGAGCCTGGCATTCATTATAGTCAAATTCAGATGCAGTCTGGTACAACCGGGATTAACGCCATGCGAGTTTACAGCCCTGTAAAACAGGGTAAAGACCATGACCCTTTGGGATTATTCATCAAAACTTGGTGTCCAGAGCTGCAAGCGGTACCAGTGGAATATATTCACCAGCCCTGGACTATGCCTGTGGAATGGCAAAACCATTTTAGTGTCTTTATTGGTCAAGATTATCCAGCCCCCTTGGTAGATATAGATGAAAGTGCAAAACAAGCCAAAGACGCATTGGCTAGCTTACGCAAAGATCCTGATGCTAAACGACAGGCTAAAAGTGTATTTATAACTCATGGCAGTCGAGCAAAAAGAACAAAAAACACCCGTTCTAAAACTGCGAAAAATAAAACTTCTAGTCCTGGTAACACATCTAAAAATACTGTACCAGACAATCAATTAAGCCTATTTTAATGAATTATGAGTGAGCTGTTAGCAAACAATGAAAGGTATTAAAAAACAACATCTTCCAAGCAAAATATGCCCTATTTGCCAACGCCCTTTTGTATGGCGTAAAAAGTGGGAAAGAGATTGGGGAAACGTAGTTTATTGCAGTGAAAAATGCCAACGTGCTGCAAAACAATTTCGTCGCCAAAATAAGGAAACGCCATGAAAAAAATTCGTAATCTTTGCATTGTATTGGGAGATCAGCTTAATTTAAACTCCGCTTTATTTGATGAGTTTGATGCAAACCAAGATTTGATTTGGATGGCTGAAGTAATTGATGAAAGCACGCATGTAAAATCACACCCTCAGCGTATCGCCTTGTTTTTAAGTGCTATGCGCCATTTTGCAGAAACATTACAAAACAAAGGCTGGCAAGTGCATTATGAAAAGTTATCAACAAAAGGCGTTGAAAAACCAACCAATTTATCTGAAGCACTGAGCTGCTTTCTATCATCGCATCTAGCTTCTGACATTAAAGTAGTTTTACCTGGAGAGTACCGAGTGCTCAAACAGCTAAAAACAACGGCAAATAAATTTAAACATAAACTCAATGTATTGGCTGATCGTCACTTTATTAGCCAGCCTGGTGAGTTTAGTGAGTGGATGTCGCAACGTAAAAAACCGGTAATGGAATACTGGGTTCGCCATTTAAGAAAACGTACAGGCATCTTAATGGAGAATGGAAAACCTTGCGGTGAAAAATGGAACTTTGATGCTAAAAACCGGGGTAGTTTTGGCAAAAAAGGCCCTGGTTTTATTGTTAAATCGCCAGTCTTTTCAAAAGATAAAATTACTCAAGACGTCTTAGAAATAGTTTCTGACTTATTTGCTAATCATTCAGGTAGCCTTGCAAGTTTTAATTGGCCTGTTACCCATAAAGATGCACAACAAGCCTTAGAAGATTTTATTAAAAATCGCCTAGCCTTGTTTGGGCAATACCAAGATGCTATGTGGTTTGATGAACCTTTTCTTTATCACTCATTATTATCAAGTAGCTTAAATCTGAAATTAATCTCTCCAATGGAAGTCATACAGGCTGCTGAGCAGGCTTATCATGATGGCCTTGCACCTATTGAAGCGGTTGAGGGTTTTATTCGCCAAATTTTAGGCTGGCGAGAATTTGTACGTGGACTCTACTGGCATTCAATGCCAGATTGGAAAACCTGGAACCATCTAGACGCACAACAAAATTTGCCCTCTTTTTATTGGACAGGTAAAACCGATATGCGCTGTTTACAGCAATCTATTTCACAGGTTTTAGAGCATGGATATGGCCATCATATTCAACGTCTCATGATAACAGGCCTGTTTGCTCAACTCTGGGAAACCAACCCTATTGAAGTTCATGAATGGTATCTAGCAATGTACGTGGATGCGGTTGAATGGGTTGAGCTACCCAATGTATTAGGCATGAGTCAGTATGCAGATGGCGGATTTATGGCCAGTAAACCTTATGTTGCCACAGGAAAATACATTCAAAAGATGAGTCCATACTGCAGCAAATGCCAATACAAACCAGAAGACTCTATTGGAGAGCAAGCCTGTCCATTTACCACTTTATACTGGGCTTTTTTACTCAAACACGAACAAGAATTTAACCAGCATCCAAGAATGGCTCTACAAATAAAACACCTTGCTAATATAGACAATGTAAAACGTGAGGCAATACAACATCGTGTTGATTTTATTAGAAAAAAACTTTAAATCAAAAAAAAGGTTCTGTTTGATTTTTCTGCTTTAGTATTAATGTATGAGTTGAAAAGATATTAATCAAAATACTGAATATTTGCTATTGTGAAAAATAAGCAACCTGATTTTTACCTTCTTGCTTTGCTTGATACATAGCAGAATCGGCATTTTGAATCGCTTTTTTGAGGTTGAAATCATTGGTCACAGTAACACTGTAAACGCCAATACTCACGGTTAAACGAAGCTTAAGGTTTAATTCTGGAATACTCACTTCCTTACCACTGATATTTTTTAATGCCATGTCCGCTAAACAATCAAACTGTTGATTGCACCCACCATAAGACACAACTAAAAATTCTTCACCGCCATAACGCAAAACCAAGTCTTGTGCACGTTTAAATACGTTTAATAGTTGCGCTGCAACATACTTTATACAAGTATCTCCTACCTCATGCCCATATTCATCATTAACTAACTTAAAGTTATCAATATCAATAGAGTAGAAAGCCAATGTACTTTTTTCACGTCTAGCAATGTTGATAAAATCCGAAAGCTCTTCATCCATCGCCCTACGATTATAAAGTCCAGTCAAATGATCTATTTTGTTATTGTGCTGTAAATTTTTATTCGCTTCTTCTAACTTAAGATTGGTAAATTTAATTTGCTCTTCAAGATTAACACGCTTTGTGACATCTTTTTGAATCCCTACAAAATGGGTAATTTCGTCAAATTCATTTTTGATTGGTGAAATTGAGAGTTCATTCCAAAATAAAGTCCCATCTTTTTTATAATTTCTTAAAGTAACTAACACGGATTGACCTAATTTTATCGCCTCTCGAATTTGTTCGATTTCAGGTTGTTCTCTATCCTCCCTCTGTAAAAAGTTACAATTACGCCCCAAACACTCATCAATAGGATAACCTGTCAATTCTTCAAACGCGGGGTTAACATAAGAGATTAAACTCTTACCTTCTCTGTATTCAGTAATCACAAGACCATCACGGGTTGCCTTTATCGCGCTTAAACAGAGTGAACTTTTATCCATATCAAAAGCCTGAACCTATTGTTATTTAGGATATTTATCTGAAAATAGCACCTTAATTCACGTAATTAAAGAAATATAAATATTAAAATTACTTATCTATTAGTTTATGAGGTTATTTAAGGCTAGGTCAATTTGGGGAAATTCAAATTCAAATCCACTATCCATTAACCGTTTGGGAATCACCGCTGAAGAGTGGGTTAACACTTGCGCACCTTCACCAAACATAAGCTTTAATTGAAATTCTGGTAGAGGCAGCCAAAAAGGTCGATGTAATTGCGTTGCCAAAGCCTGTCCAAATTCAAAATTAGAAACAGGGTTTGGAGCGGTAAGATTGAGCGTTCCTTGTATTTCAGGATGCTCAATTAAAAAACCCAAAGCCCTGTATAAGTCATGTATATGAACCCAGCTAAAGCATTGCTGTCCACCTGCAACAGGCCCGCCCATGCCTAATTTAAAAGGGAGTAACATTTTTTGTAAAGCACCACCCCCATTTCCTAAAACCACACCAAATCTCAAAATAACCGGGGTTGGAGAAAGTTGTGAGCTAGCTTGCTCCCACTGTTGGCCTATTTGAGCTAAAAAACTTTGCCCAACTTCTGTACAAGATTCATCGATGGGATGATCACAACTATTTTGTGGGTAAATACCAATCGCAGAGGCGGAAAAGATGCGTTTAGGTGGGTTATTACATTTTGATAAAGCTTTTTGCAGGGCTTGGTTAGTTAGAGTTCGACTCTCTATTAAGGCTTTTTTATAAGCTTTATTCCATCTTTGCCCAACATTCTCACCGGCTAGCATAATCAATAAATCGGAATTTTCCAAACAAGCAGTTAAGTTAAAGTTATTGTCAAACGCATCACGCCCAAAAGCTTCCACATGATGGCCTTGTTTACTGAATTGCGAAGTTAAATAAGAACCAATAAAACCTGTGCCGCCCAAAATAATGATTTTCATACTTGCACCTCTTTAATAGAACGATTGCAAAAATCTCTACATAAATGATACACTAAATTTCAATGATGTATAAGTTTATCAGCAAGAGCAACTTAAAATGAACCAAATAAACTATTCACACTTTCCTGACGCCAATGGACACTTTGGTATTCATGGTGGCGTATTTGCCCCAGAAACCTTAATGGCTGCGTTAGAAGACCTCAATAACCAATATGAATTGGTTAAAACTGATAAAGACTTCCTCTCCGAACTGATGCAGGACTACCAAGACTACATCGGTCGTCCCACCCCCCTTTACTACGCCAAACAGTGGTCTGATGCGTTAGGTGGGGCAAAAATATATTTAAAGCGAGAAGATTTAAACCACACGGGTGCACACAAAATCAATAACACCATTGGGCAAGCGTTATTAGCAAAACGGTTAGGTAAAACTCGAATTATTGCTGAAACTGGTGCAGGCCAACATGGTGTTGCCAGTGCTACCGTTGCAGCTCGTCTTGGATTAGAGTGTGTGGTTTACATGGGTGCTGATGATGTGGTTCGCCAATCGCCAAATGTTGCAAGAATGCGTATGTTAGGAGCAGAAGTGGTCGCGGTAGAATCCGGAACACGAACACTTAAAGATGCGTTAAATGAAGCCATGCGTGATTGGGTCACAAATGTAGATGACACTTTTTACATTATTGGCACTGTAGCTGGCCCACATCCTTATCCTGCTATGGTGAGAGATTTTCAGGCTATTATCGGTCGAGAAGCACGACAACAGATTTTAGAAAAAGAGAATAAATTACCTGATGCTCTTATTGCCTGTGTTGGAGGTGGGTCAAATGCTATAGGCTTATTTTACGATTTTTTAAGCGATGAAAATGTGGCCATTTATGGTGTCGAAGCTGGAGGTAAAGGCTTAGAAACAGGGGCGCATGCGGCCCCTTTATGCAAAGGAACACCCGGGGTTTTGCACGGTAACCGTACTTACTTAATGCAAGACAAAAATGGTCAAGTATTAGGCACACACTCCATTTCAGCAGGCCTAGACTACCCTGGTGTTGGCCCAGAGCACTCATGGCTGAAAGATATTGGCCGAGCCCAATATGTGGCAATTAATGACGATGAAGCCCTGCAAGGTTTTAGGGATTTAACCCGTTATGAAGGAATTATTCCTGCTTTAGAAACCAGCCATGCTTTAGCTTATGCCACCAAGCTAGCACCCACTATGCATCAAGACCAAACAATCATTATTAATTTATCCGGCCGCGGCGATAAAGACATGAATACCATCGCAGCCATTGAAGGCTTTGAGGTTTAATTATGCAAAATGCACCTATTGAGATGTATGAACTTTACAACCCTGCAATGAAAACTAGTCCTGAGTGGTTTTTTGTTAGCGACCAGGTCATGGGAGGCGTTTCAAATGGCCAAGTCTCATTTAAGAAAAATGAAACATCCCCTTGTCATTGTTTAACCGGTAAAGTCAGTTTAGAAAACAACGGTGGTTTTTTACAAATGCAGCTAGTTCATTTAGACGACTTGAACATTCATTTTAACGATTTTAAAGGAATTTACATTGAGGTTAAAGGAAATAACCATCAATACAATTTGCACTTGCGTACCTCTCAGCTATTACTACCTTGGCAATCTTTCAGGCAACAATTTTTTGCCAGTGAAAAGTGGCAACGCCTATTTTTCTCGTTTGAAGAATTTACCTCTTATAAAACTTTTTCAAAACTCAATCCTGCAAAAATAAGTCGCTTAGGGATTTTAGCGATTGGTGAAGCATTTGAGTCAAATATTTGTATTCGTAATTTAGGATTGTATCGCTAATAAACGGAAGTCCTTAGTTTAATATTTTAAGAAACCACAATCGATTTTTAAGGAAACGAAATGTTGTTTTATGAAACTTTACTTAATGGTAAATTCGTACCCGTCACCCTAGAGGGTAAAAACAGCCGTGAACGATTTACCGACTGGATGTTACTAGAAAAGCCTTTTTTTTCCTCACCTATTGAGGGAGGATTAAAGCACGCTCAAAAAAAATTACACAATCTCGATTTCGATGATTACCACAAAACACGAAATGATTTAGATGGCGCTGTCAGCGGCTTATCACCTTACATTGAACACGGATTAATTCAAGCAGACGAAATTCTTAAATTCATTGATAGCAATAATGCTCGTATTGAAGCTTATCACTTTCTTCAACAATTAAGTTGGCGTGTATTTTTTGAACAAAAATATGTTGAAGATCCAAGTCTAATATGGAAAGACGCAGGATTATATAAAACAGGGTTTACTTCAGATGACTACGCAGAAATCTTACCAAATGACATTATCAAAGCGCAGACGCCTGTAGCTGTAATCAATCAATTTATTGAAGAACTTTATCAAACGGGTTATTTACACAATCATGCCCGTTTGTATCTTGCTGCTTATATTATTCACTGGCGAAAGGTAAAGTGGCAAGTAGGTGCTAAATGGATGTTAAGCCATTTATTAGATGGCAATTTAGCTTCGAATAATTATTCTTGGCAATGGGTGGCTAGCACGGGCAGCAATAAACCCTATATTTTTAACTTAGATAATGTTATTCAATTTGCAAATCAAAAATATAAAACACAAAGAACATTAAATATTGATATCGATAAACCTTATGAAGTATTAAAAACTCAACTCTTTCCTAACATAATGGAGTCACACAATGAAAAAGAACATTGATACTCTCATCTGGCTACCGCCTACTCAACTTAATGCGAATCATTCCGTTTACAGTGAAATTAGTGACCGTGCTGGCACTTTATTTATTTGGGATGATGCGTATTTCAAAACCATGGGCTTTTCAATCAAACGCTTGTACTTTATTTGGCAGTGTTTGCAAGACTTTAAAAAAAAGAATTTGATGGTTATTAAGGGTGAAACTAATCACGTTTTAAAATCTATATACAAAAATAATCCCAACCTAAAAATCATCACACCAGAAGATAGGCGTTTGGATTATAGCCAATGGAAATTTATTAAACGCATTCCTCAATCGCAATTTTTTGTGTATCAAGGCAAGGTGCCGTTTGGCTTTTTTAAGTTTTGGAAAAAAGCAGAACAATCGCTATACCCTAATTTAAAAGAGTTTAAAAAATCCTTAAACAACGTTCCAGGAAATCAGTTGACTCAAAAAAACAAGCAAAGCGGCTGTCAATCTGCATAGATGTCTATTTTGTGTAGCAGACAGTTTTGAAAGAGAGCTTTATCATGCACTGCGCTTGAATTCATAAAACTAAATATAAAAAAAGGGGCTTAGCCCCTTAAGTTATTTATGAATTTTGATTTTATATATACAAATTTACATATTGATAAAAATGACTGTCTTGAGCCAATCCTTATAGCCCTCTTACCATTTTACGGCAAGGCTTTGTTGCGGCTACCGCTGCAGTTTCGTAAGCAATTTCATATGCTAAAGCCGCATAGGCATCTTTATACGATTTACCATTATCAACATAAGCATCATATTGATTTTGAACCGCTCTCATTTCATTTTTTTCAGTCTGACTTGCCCAAACTGACACGCTTAAAACCATAGTTAGACCTGAAATAATCACTTTATTTTTAAGTTTCATTTTATTTCTCCAAATTTAAAGCTGGTAAGCCTAATTGAATTGAAAATTACCATTAAGGCTAGGTATTAACTCAAATATTTACTGTTATAAAGGCAATTCTTGAACTTCGTCGTCAACTTCAATTAAGTCGTTAAATGCGTGCCAACTTGCATATCCAAGTAGTGGCATGACAATAACCATTGCTAATCCAATAGTCAAAATACCAATCGAAATTAGGGCTGCAATCGTCAACGCCCATACCGCCATAACTTTCTTGTTTTCCATGACCACTTGAAAACTTAAAACCATGGCAGAAATAACGCCAATTTTTGTGTCTCTCAATAGTAAAGGAATCGTTACAACGCTAATCATAAAAACAAAGGCTGCAACTATGGACGCTGTTACAAAAAAGTAAAACATAAACATTTGTCCTACTTCAGAACCTAGCATTCCTGCAACACCAGCACTTGGGTCAACAATTAACAAAGAATTAGACTTAACCACCGCTGCGATTAAAGGCACAATACGAGACCAAATTGCAATTATGATTCCCAATGTCAATGCGTATAAGGCAAATTCAGTTGGGTTTCGTTTCCAAGCAAACATTGAGCGGATTAAATCTGGCCGCTTACCTACCGAAATTTGATAAGAAACCGCGTACAAACCTATTGCTAAGAAAGGCGATAAAATGACAAAGAAAGTAGCAATCTTAAACATCATTATAGGTTGATTACTGTAGGCAAAATAAACAAGCATCACAGACAGCGTCATTACTAGACCATAAAAAACAGATTCGACAGGCGCATTCGCCATATCAATCCAACCTTTTTTAAGCCAAGAGCCAATGTCGGCAACTGTAGCTGTTTTAGAAACAATATGCTCACCACTCTCAGTGTAGTGGTCATAACTAGAATGGTGAAAAGTTGAATGAGACATAATTACCTCCTAAAGTATTACCATAAAAATAACCAAGTTAAATACCGAGTTATTGAATACAGTTATACATAACTTATACATAAAATTCTAATTCATTCTTTCTATAAACCTAATAGCTAGAATTAATATAATCAAACAATAATATTTTCTAAGTTGCTTGAGGAGTTCTCAATTACAGATGATGTAAAGTGCAAACAATAATTGAAGAGGATGATAATGACTACGTTTGTCTGAACTAAAATATTAAAATTAATAATTATTTAGAAAAATAAATAATTTGCCAAAAACAAACAATTTTTTTCAGAACTTAAAAGTTACTTATGAAAAAGAGGAGTAGCATTCAAAATTAAGACATTATAAATGACCCGTTTTAACATAAATCAGCGTATCTTCTTCCACATAAGGAAAATGCTCACTTAAATGTGGGCTACGAAGCCAAGACCCCTTAGGGTAAGAACCGTATTCATCTTTAAATTCGCCCTCTAGGACAAAAATTTCTTCCCCACCCCAATGTCGATGTGGTTGAAACTTTTCACCCGCAGGCCAAAAAACTAAAGCTGTTCCTTGCGTTTTATACTGATGTAAAGACAAAACCTTTAATTGTCCAATACCTGTCTGTATCTGCTGTTGTTTGGTATCAATACATACCGTTTTAAAGTCAAGAGGATTAAACTGATCTAGCTTTACAAACAAGGAGCAACCTTCTTTAGAAAAAGTTGCATGTTTTGATCCAAGCGGATTTCGTAGATAAGTGCCTGCAGGATAGTCTCCAGACTCATCTGAAAAAACACCATCAAGCACAAAGATTTCCTCACCCAAAGGATGCGTGTGTTCAGGAACGTGAGCACTAGGCAAAAATTGAACAAGGCTGGTTGTTCTTCCATGCTCAGCAAATTCTTTCCAATGGCTTGCGCAATACACCCTCAGATGGACTATCCTGCCATTCTGCAGCATTTGTATCAATAAAAATACGGTCTTCTAGGTTTAAATTAAGGGCATTTTTAGACACTTTGCCTCCTTTTTGCCGCTTACAAATGTTTTAAGGTGATAAACGTTTCATGTTCCAACTATTTTGGTCTAACTCAAAAACCAATCGATCATGGAGGCGATCCTCTCCTCCTTGCCAAAACTCAAAATAATCGGCCTCAACACAATAACCACCCCAAAATTCTGGATAAGGCACATCGCCGTTAGAAAATTTGTCTTTGATTTTTCGATATTCATTAACCAGAAGAGCTTTAGAAGATATAACACGACTTTGATGACTTACCCAAGCCCCAATCTGACTGCCTTTAGGCCTCATGAAAAAATAGCGCATTGAATCCTTCAAAGGAATTTTTTTGGCCTTGCCTCTTATTTTTACTTGACGTTCAAGCCCCAGCCATAAAAACTGTATACTTACGTTAGGATTTTTCTCAATCTCTTTGGCTTTTTGACTGGTATAGTTAGTGAAAAACACAAACCCTTTTTCATCAAAAGACTTTAACAATACCGTTCGTGTATTCGGCCTACCCTGTTTATCTACAGTTGCGATTACCATAGCATTAGGCTCTTCTAACTGGCTTTTTTCAGCTTCTTCATACCATTGCTTAAATTGAGAAAAAGGATTTTCAGCAATATTATCTTCACTTAAATACCCTTTTTTGTAGGATTTACGAGCATCATAAAGTTGCTTTTTTAATTGGTCATTCAATGCATCTGTTTCTGAAATCATTTACAGTTCCTCACAAGTGATATATTGAGTGCTTAAAAATTACTTCTTAAATCTTTTTCCAAAGCATGATAAAAGTCTTTTGGCTGCTCAATCCATGGAAAATGACCGCACTGATCAATCAAAGTAACATTAGAAAATGTCATTTTTTTTTGCATGGCATTTAGGTTATATGGCATCAAATAGTCTTGATGACAATCAATAAAACTGATTGGCTGAGAAAATCCATTAATTTCATGATACTCAAGCGGTTTATGGTCATACTCTTTCCAAGCCTTTATATTTAGTTCAATATCAAAATCTCTAACTGTAAATTGCTTAGCGTACTGTGTACCCAGATCATAATCCATAAAATAGGTGGGCAATACCTGTTGTATTTGTCTTAATGTTAGGTGCTCAATGTCTTGATTTATGTTGTCTACTTCATTATTCCAGTTTTCTTCACTATTCCAATCTTGCTCAACAAACTGATTATTTCGCTGGTTAATCTGTTCTGTTAATTGTTGCATTGAGGCCTTATGGGGATCGACTGGATTTAACAAAATTAACTTTGAAACCTTGTCATTATGGGCTTTAGCATAAAGCATCGCCATAAGAGCACCCCATGAATGTCCAACTAAAATAGCCGATTCATCCTTTTTTAACTCATTACTCAAAATTTGATTTATCTGCTCTACCCAGCTATGCAAAATATTCTGCGGTTGAATTTGATGATTTTCACCGATGCCCAACATATCCGTTAAAAGCACTCGATATCCCATTTTTGCAATCTGTTGTTGTATTGGTTCTAAGTTCCAACTAGAAAATCCAGGCCCTCCACCTAGTAATATCACTTTTGGTGAATCCGTATCACCTTGCGCATGATATAAAAACGGAATCGCTTCATTACCAGAAACGCTAGAGTCTATTGATATGACTGGTGTTTGATAGGCGGCTTGTGAATTTAAGCCAAAGAGAAAAAATCCCGCAAGAAGCATTGTTTGAAATAAAAACACAACAACTCCAAAGCCAAAAAAGGCGCCATAAGAAAGGAACTACTTGGCGTGCCATTAAGTGTAAGGTAATGACCAGATAACAGTTGTAAAGTGCAACCCTTTTTTCACTAAGTAGTTAGAAGTACCGAACCTAAAAATTTAGATTACGGGTTAATTGTACACTTTGTATAAGTTTTGTAAATATATATTTTTATTAACCTAACAATTATACAAATGAATTGGTATTACCAGGACTCTTCACGAATTAAACACAAATAATGGTGAAAACCATCTTGCCAAGCTTCTTCAAATTCTCGGTGGTACTCATCAATAGCATTAGCATTATAGTTGCCTTTGCCATAAGGGTTTTCTGAGAATTGAAGCTCTTGTCCCTTTTCAACAAGAACATCAGGATCCATTGAGCGGGCGAACTTACCCCCTTCAGAACGGGCTTTTTCTGTTCTAAATTCAGTCCAACCTTGAGAAGCTAATTGATTTAAAAAAAAACTTGTCTGTTTTGCATATTCATCTGAAATCTTTTTTGAAAAAACAAAAGAACTCTCAACTTTCTGCCAAAGGTGAAGCTGGGAATCACTCGATTGTAATAAAACCTCAGCAAGCATAGACGGTGTTCGATAACCTTCTAATGATGCAAGAACATAACGCATTCTTTTGGCCAACAATTCTTTGCTCGTTAAAAACAATACCTCTTCACGAGTAAAATCATTAACAGAATCTGCTAGTATGCGCTTTAAATTATCTGAATTTATTTGCATGAATACCCTTCAATCCAATCTCTACGTTTAATGCCGAGTTTTGCTGCTGCTTTATAGTATTCATTACAAGCAAAAAGGGATGGTTGTTTGCTTCGAGCTAGAATCCAAGCGTAATCAGTAGTTGGACCAACAACTAAGGCCATTTGGTAGTCTGAATCGAGCTTTGCAACGTGATACCCCCCATAAAAGGGTCCAAAAAAAGAAACTTTTAAACTGGCAATGTTTTCTGAGCCTAAAAAATACGCCTTTCCTTCTACGCGCTTAACCTCTTTAGTTTTACGATCTATTCCAGAATTTATAACCCTTATTCCACCATCTGAACGCTTGCTATATACCGCAGATACATCCTCTAGACCTCTTTCAAAACTATGATCCAATCTGGCGATTTCATACCAAGTTCCTAAATAGCGATTTGGCTCAAAATTTTTTACTGGGTGAACATTCTTCGGCACTTGTGTACACCCACCCAATAGAGCAAAAAATCCAATAAAAACAAACAAAAAACTTAGTAAAACCAATAAATTACCATAAGTTTTTCTATTTTTATTTAAATCATTTGTTTTCATTAAGTTACTCACTTGTTGATTTATAGATAACTTTAAAAAGATGCAGCATAGGTTTCAAATTAAGTTAAAGCGGTTAATTATTTCCAACCTTGTTGCCAAATTTCACCGTCTTTAAGAGCCTGACAGCTAACCTCATAATCTCTTTTATGCATTACCGACTGCAGAAAACAGCCTTCAATGCAATCATCACGCTCTTCATTAACAATCAGTTTCACCACAATAAAGTGACGCTCTTTATTATGTGGGTGAACAGCCGTCCACTTTGAATTCAAAAGCTTTTTAGGGTTAAATTTATTAACCAATCCTGGTTTTTCATGCATCACATTCTCACTAAGCGTTATGTGCGCCCATTGCTTTTGCATTGGCTTTGACTTTAGCCAAGTCTTCTTTATCTACAATCACATCCCAACCCTGCAAGTGCTGCAAGACTAAATCGCCCAGTGCTTGGGTATGATCAGATCGGTCATTTAGGCATTTAATATAGCCAAAATGTTCGCCACCGGCTTCTTCAAAATATTCACGGTTTTCTTCACCGATTTCCTCAATGGTTTCTAGGCAATCAGCTGAAAACCCTGGACAAATGACCTGAATATTTTTAACGCCCTGTTTAGGCAAAGCCATCATGGTTTCATCTGTATAGGGCTGCACCCAAGGCTCTTTACCAAAACGCGATTGAAAAGTGACCTTATATTGGTCTTTATTTAAACCCAGTTTTTCTGCCACCAAACGTGAAGTTAAATGACAATTACATGGGTAAGAATCGCCGTTATCCCAATAACGTTGTGGAATCCCATGATAAGACATAACGAGTAAATCTGGCTTGCCGTGTTTTGCTTGATATTCTGTAATAGAATTTGCCAAGGCATCAATATAACCAGGATGACGATAATATTGATTAATGGTGCGCATTTCGGGAACCCAGCGCCAATTGAGCAATTCGGCATTTACTGCATCAAAAGTAGAAGCCGTTGTCGCCCCAGCATATTGAGGATAAAGCGGTAAGACTAATATTTTTTGACAGCCTTTTGCCTGCAATTTTTGAAGCGCTGATGCAATGGAGGGATTGCCATATCGCATACCAAGTTCAAATTCCACTTCGGTGTTTAGTTGAGGTTTAACATGCTCTGCAATTGCATCCACTTGTCTTTGTGAAATATTGAGCAAAGGCGCACCTGGGCCTTCTGAATCCCATACCGTTTTATAAGCTTCTGCAGACTTAGCGGGCCTTGTGTTTAAGATAATCCCATTTAAAATCAAACGCCACAACCATCTTGCCGGTGGGGGTTCCACAACACGAGGGTCGGATAAAAACTCTTTAAGATAGGGCCTTAGTGCTTCTTTTGTGGGAGCATCTGGCGTACCTAAATTGGTGACTAATACGCCAATTTTTGAAGCATCACCATGTTGATATTGAGTATAAGATTGATAGTGCATATTGATTCCGACCCTCTTTATCTTTTTGTTTTATTTGATAATTTTTCTAAAAATTACAAAACTCTAGAACGTGTTATTTTGCTTTTGTAATTTTTTTAAATCTGACATCACAATTCTTACATGTTCACGTGGATTTACATCTCTGTAGACTTTGGCTATTCTGCCTTCTGGGTCAATAATAAAGCTGTGCCGTTTAGCAAATTTAATGACTTGTAAGTCCAAAATAGCACCATAACTTTTTGCTACTTGTCCGTCCACATCAGCTAAAAGTGAAAACGGTAATTTGTATTTTTCAGAAAAAGCTTTATGGCTCAAAGTATCATCAACGGACACCCCTAAAATTATTGCCTTCTGGGCAATTAACTTGTTTATGTTATCTCTAAAACTGCATGCCTCTGTTGTACAACCTGGAGTATCGTTTTTTGGGTAAAAATAAAGTACCACCCAATGCCCTCTTTGGCTAATTAATGAGATCTTTTCCTTGTGCTGATTGAATAACTCAAAGCTAGGAGCCATATCGCCAGTTTTTAACTCTTTTGCATAAGCTTGCGAACTCAAAACAAATATCGACATTAAGCTAATACAAATAGGAATAAATAATTTTTTCATAATATGGGATCCTTTAGGGATACTTTGTTTAAAATAGGGATAAACAAATGAACTAAGATGTATAACTATTGTACAATATGTACGTGAAATTAATACAACAATTCTAAATTAATGCTGTTTCAAGGAGGGTATATGGAATTCCCGAGAATTAGAATTGCAGTTTCGGACTGCTTAAGAGGGACTGAATGCCGTTATAATGGTGGTCACGCTCAGGATGACTTTGTAAATCATCACTTGGCTAAATACGCTGACTTTTACCCTTTTTGTCCAGAAGCGGCTGTTTTGGGTACTCCCCGTGAAACCATTAGATTAGTTGGCATTGGAACAGAAGTAAGGGTCATTGGTCCAAAATCAAACAATGATTACACAGAGGGTCTACAAGCCTATAATGATAAAATCATCCCTAAACTAACCCATAAAAATATGGATGGTGCAGTTGTAAAATCGCGCTCTCCTAGCTGTGGATTGGAACGCATTAAAGTGTACCAACCAAGTGGTGAATGGCATGGTTCAAAAGACCCCATGCAAGCAGGCCTGTTTACAGGTGACTTAAAAAAAGCGATGCCGCACCTAGCCATTGAAGAAGAAGGTCGTTTAAACGATGCATGGCTGCGTGAAAATTTTATGGTACAAGCTTTTACATCAGCACGGTGGAGAGAGTTTTTAGCAAGCGACCCAACGCTTGGCCAATTTCAAGCCTTTCATAGAGATCACAAATATCTTTTTCTATCTAAAAATGAAGAAATTTACCGTGAACTGGGTGCCTTGGTCGCAACAACCCGCAAGCACAACCTAACCGAGAGTTTACTAGGCTATGAGCAAAAAATGTTTGCACTGCTGGCCTACCGTTCAAAAAAAGGGCAAGTTAAAAATACACTCGATCATATATACGGGTACTTCAAACACGACATTACTCAAGATGAAAAAGCGCATTACCATGAAACCGTAGCTGAATTCATGAACGATATTGTGCCTTTAATAGCCGTTATCAAAATACTAGAACAATTTTTAAAACATTATGGATCGGACTACTTGGCTACTCAAGTGTTTTTTCATCCATACCCAGCTGATTTAGCTCTACGCTCCAAAACAACAGCATATCGTTAAATCAAAACCAAGTTGAATTTATCTGCTCAATAGCGCCATTTAAATAAAACTATGGATACAAATATATCAATTTAATGAAATTTACTTCTTAGCTCTTGACCCTTGTGTAATTAAAGAGATAATGAGTAAAATTTACAGAATGTTATGGTGTTATGAAAGATCCAAAATTAAGAACAAACCTTTTGCTACAACTGGTTGAAAATGCACAAGAAGGCATTGTGGTCGCTGAAAAAGAAGGCCACGACACCATTTTAATTTATGTTAACCCAGCATTTGAACGCTTAACAGGTTATAAATCTGAAGAAATTCTTTATCAAGATTGTCGTTTTCTGCAGGGCAAAGATACCGAGCAGCAGTCCATAAAAATCATTCGTAAAGCAATTGATGGAGCAGATCCAGTTCGTACAATTTTAAAAAACTATCGCAAAGATGGTAGCGTCTTTTGGAATGAGTTAAGTGTTACGCCTTATTTTGATGAAATTGATCAACTTACCTACTATATTGGCATTCAAAAAGACGTTACTGAAGAAGTAGTTTTGCAAGAAGCGCTGGACAAAGCCAATGAAGAAATTGCAAAATTAAAAACAGAATTAAAAAAACAAAATTCTTGAAGCCCTTTTCACTAGATAAGTGCCGATTAAATAGAATAAGCCGTTACTTGTATTTTTTTGGCAATAGCTAATTCCTCGGCATGCTCAGTAAAGTAATGAAACTCAAGACTTGGATGACTATCTGTCCATGAAGCCCAGCGTGTTTCATCAAACAATTGCTTTTCATCTACAACTGCTAGTGCGTGGCATTGTGTCTGTTGCATGCATTCAAATAAAGACTGATTTTGTGTGCCTAGCTTGTGATTGATTATTGGGTAGTAACCGTTTTTTGCCAAGACATTAACGGCAATTAACAGTCCAACTTGGGAAGAGTTTGAATAATCAGCCTGAACCCATATTTTTTTACAAGCATGTAAAGCCATATAACGTAGAGCGAAACGCAAACGAGTATATAGTCGTGGCAGTACTTCTGATTCCCAGAAGGTGAAAATCGCTGGATTTGAATTAACCGACACTGACTGATTCACTTCAAACAGTAATTTAAACAGCCATGTATCACCGATATTCATAAATACTTGATCAAGTTCTTGGTTAACGCTTTCTAAATCAAGAGTCTCTAAAGCATCCATCAAACGGGATTGATAATCGTAGTCACCAGTAATGACTTCGTCATTCTTATTGAGTTTAATCTGACTTATTCTGGCCTTTACCTGACTAATGGGTATACCCTCTTTAGTCATTTTAACGGCCGCTTTGATAGTATCAATGTGCTCTAAGGTATAAAGTCGATGACCACCATCTGTTCTGACAGGTTCAATCAAGCCGTAGCGTCTTTCCCATGCACGAAGAGTGATTGAGTTTACACCCGTTAAACTGGAGACTTCTCTAATTGGGTAAAGGGCTTCGTTGGTGGTCATAATATTATCATTCGTTATTATTTAGCTTTAAGATCTCAATAAGTTATGCGTATGTTAGACAAAAACTTATACTTATGCAATTAACTTGCAGTTTTCATCAATGCGACACGCTCTAGATGTTGTGCTCTACTTTGTTTTAAATCTACTAATGGCTGAGGGTAATCTTTACCAAGTTCAATACTTTTTAGCCTACACTCTTCAGTATACTCCCAAGGATTGTGAATCGCTTTGTTAGATAAGTGTTTTAACTCTGGCAACCACTGTCTTAAATATTCACCCTTCCCATCAAATTTGACACTTTGTGTGACAGGATTAAATAATCGGTAATAGGGTGCAGCATCTACGCCAAAACCAGCTACCCACTGCCAACCCATGACATTATTCGCAGGATCTGCATCAAATAAAGTATTGTCAAACCAAGATTTGCCTGCTAACCAATGTTGGTTTAAGTTCTTCGTTAAAAATGAAGCAACTAGCATACGCACGCGATTGTGCATATTTCCGGTTTGCCATAATTCTCGCATACCTGCATCAATAATGGGTATACCTGTTTTACCTTGCTGCCATGCCTGGATTATTTGTTCATCCATTTGCCAATGCATGGATTGATATTTAGCCTGAAAAGGCGCATTTTCAGTATCTGGAAAATGCATTAATAAATGACGAGCAAATTCTTTCCAAACCAATTGTCGTAACCAAGGCATGACATATTCAGACTTTAAATGACCTTCCTCCATCAATGATTGCAAGTAATAATAAATAACACTTGAATTAATTTGACCAAAGTTTAAGTAGGGTGACAAGCCACTGGTGGCAAGTAAACTTGGAAAATCTCGATCCGTTTGATAAGTTTCTAAGTCATCTTTCAAAAACTGCTGTAATTTGTGCCAAGCTTGCTGTTCTCCAACTTGTGTGCTTTGCATGATTTTTTTTGCCCAAGGCAAGGCAATCAAGTTCTGCAAATTCATAGGCAAACTCAACCAAGTCTGGTGCTTGTCTTTCAATTTGAGCTTTAAGGTTAACCCAATGTCACCAACCGATTCTTCAATTGGCTGAATTAAATGTGACTGTTTCATTAATGCATTATAAAAAGGCGTAAAAACTAAGTAAGGCTTGTGTTGCTTATTCAAAAACTCACCAGCAGGCACTAAAAACTCTGAATAAAACGGCTGTAAAACTACTTTTTTATGTTTACAGACTTCTAAAGCCTGTTGCTGCATTTGCTCAAATGGCGTTCCAACCTGAAAGCTATAAACTACCTTGCTAATTTGATAATCCGCAATCACTTGATTAAGCATGCTTGAAAACTCGCCTTCAACCATACACAGCTGCCCACCGAGGGCAGTAAAATCAGCTTTTAATTGAAGTAAACTGTAACTTAGCCAAACATTATTTGCTTCACCAATAACCTGATTTTCATCATGAAAATAGGCCACCATCACTTTGCCTGATGACTTTTCAGCTTCGCTTAACGCCGCTTGTAAAGCAGGCAAAGCGGTGGTTCTAAATTCACGCTGTATCCAAACTAAGGTATTCATATTAATTTTCCGGAACCAAGCTCTGTTTTAATGAATCAGATAATGGGTTACCCACTAACCAAATGCCAAAATAGAGCCGTTTAAAATTTGGGACTTGACTTCTAAACAAGGTTTTACCGTTTAAATTCAGCACTGTTCCCTGCACGGGGGTATATTCTAATTCATAACAGTCACCTGGTTTCACGGCCTTGTATGCATCATGTAGACTTTGTACCTCATTCTTGAGCGCAGGCGATAACTTTTCTGGCAACTTAGCATTTGCTCCTTCAATAAAAATATCAGGCGTAATTGCTTTTAAGTAACACAGCTTTAACTTTAAGGGCACATTATCTGCCAAAAAGTTTGTCGGTAACTTCGCTTTGTTTGAAAATAATGTGGCATTGTAAATATCCATAAAAAACCAAGTTGCCGTACCCTCTGAAACTTTTTGCCATACCCAACTTTGTGGCTCTGGCTTTGCAACACCAGCTGTTGTGGTAAACGATTCTTGAGCGTTCTGTGTTAAGCCCTGTGTACTAAAAGTAAACATGAACAACACACACAAAGTCTTAAAGTGGCGTGTAATTTTCATTTCTTCTACAACGGTTTTTTATTAAAAAACAGCGTCACTTGCCCTACATTAAAACCCCACTTAGAAACACTGGCGATATTCATCATAGTTTCCTGTGTATGTAAATACATCCAGTCGTCAAACTGCACATGAATACTGCTATCTTTGTAAGGTAAGTCAAGTGTGTAGCGCCAATTTAGGGCATTACCAGCCGATTCACCTTTAGCTTCGCCAATCACATCGTCTGCTGTTCCCGTGTATTTGCCTTGAGCATTTTTGGTAATTTTCCAAATACGCTGTTGTTTTTCACCGTCATTATAAACAAAGCGTTCATCTAAGGTCAGCGTATTGCCTTCAATTGTTCCTGTAATATCTACACTAAAACGACGCATAACCTTCCCAGAACGATCTTGAAACTGCCCTTGTGCATAAGTTGTACCATTAAAGTATGTAAATAAATCGAGTTTTGGCTCTTCATTTTTATAGTCTTGAATTTTCACCGTACTGCACCCTGAAATCATTGAAAAAAATAAGACACTAAACAGCAAGCCTGCCCACTTAATAGTTTTCATAACACCTCCTAAATTTGGTCTTGTTTACTTAGTGTTAACTGCACAACACTGGTATGTTTGGTTTCAAAGCCAACGGTGCAGTAATCTAAATAGTAGTTCCACTTTTTTTGAAATGCCGCATCGTATCCCTGTTCAAGCAACTGTTCGCTATGCTGATTAAAATCCTGCTTCCAAATCTGACAAGTTTTAGCGTAATCCTCACCAAAACCATATACATTTTCGACTTTAAAGCCATGTACTGTCGCCAACTGTCTTAATTGTGTCAAACTGGGCAGTAAACCACCTGGGAAAATATAGGTTTGAATAAAATCCACACTCGATTGATAATCTGCGGCAAATTCGTCATTAATGGTAATGACCTGCAGCGCCACCTTACCATTAGGTTTTAAGCATTGGTTAAGCTGTTCAAAATAGGTTTGCCAATACTCTTTACCCACTGCCTCAAACATTTCAATACTGACAATATGGTCGTATTGTTGCGTTTCGTGGCGATAATCTTGCAAAGCCACCTCAAACTGCTCAGGATTAGCATTTTTTTGCAAACGTTGTACGGCAAAATCTCTCTGTTCAGTTGACAGGGTTAATCCTTTGACTTTAGCGCCCTTTTGCAGTGCGGCTTCCATTAAGCCACCCCAACCGCAACCAATTTCTAAAATTGTCTCGCCGCCTTGTAAATCTAGTTCATTTAGTAAACGCTGGTATTTATTGTCTTGGGCTTGAGCCAAACTCTGATTAGAATCGGTAAATAAGCCACTGGAATAAGACATGGTTTTATCTAACCAGGCCTGGTAGAAAGCATTACCTAAATCATAATGATATGAGATGTTTTTGCGGCTGTTCTCGACAGAGTTATGGTTTTTTTTGTGTTGCCATAAATGCCATAAGTTCAATTTTTTATGCGATAAAAGTCTTTCCAGAACTGACTGATTTTGATAAACCAAATGCATCAAATTATAAAGCGAGTTGGTATCTACCGCGCCTTCAAAATAAGCTTGGGCAAACCCAAGCTCACCTTGTGTTTTCATCAACCAATAAGCCCTAAAAGGTTTATGTAAAATCAAATCGGCATGTCGCCCTTGCTGAACGCCTTCGAAGCGGTGAATTTCTCCAAACAATGTCAGTGTTAAACTTCCCTTATGCAGTTCTTTAAAAGGCAAATTAAGAATCATCTTTTGCACAAATGAAGGTGTCATCATTTTTTCAATTAAATAAAACCCACTATTTGAGATTGCTCTTAACATAATTTCATCTCCGTGTGACTGTAATCAATGTTTTCAAGTTGTTTTGGTGTTTTGTGAAACTTACCACCTTTTAACCAGATTTTAAGCGCCCACCAATGAATCATAATAACGACTTTGAGTGTATTAAAAGGGTGTTTTATGGCCGCCTTTAACAAACTCTTATTGGTTAATTCTTGCGACTTGCCGACTTGTACAGAATTCAATACCGATTTACCGTCTTCAGTTTGATAAATACCGATTTTGTAGTGTTCTGTAGGCTGGCTAAACTTAAAGTGATATCGACAATCCATGCCAATAAATGGTGAAACATGAAAAACTTTAACGGCTTCAGCGGTGACCTTATCGCCAAGACTTTTTCCTGCATTGGTGAGCACATAGTGGTGCCATTGACCAAAGGTATTACTCACTTCCGCAATAATGGCAATCATCTCGCCCACTTCGTTGTAGGCATACCACATGGCAAGTGGATTAAAGGTGATATTCATAAAACGAGGAAAACATACCAATTCAATTTTGTATGCCGGTTCTGGTAAACCATATTCTGCTAATAGCTTATTTGCCCAAATGCGCCAGGCCTGGTTTTTTTGACGAGCCCCATAGTCTTTGTAATGCAAGCTAAACAAGTTAAATCGATTAAGCGACAGCCACTTTAAATGTTTGCTCTCTTGCTCAATCTCATCAATATCGACACGTAAGCTCATCACCCCATAACGAAACTGATACTGCATCGGAAAAAATCGTTGATGCATCACCTGCCCAAAGTACAGCTGGCTAGACACAAACTTGCTCCTCAACATTGCTAGGATTTTCTTGTGCTGAATGCCAAGGAAGAGGCAAGTTCCAAAGTTTAGCCAAATTGACCGAGCTGGTTAACCCATCCTCATGGAATCCATAACCAAAGTAACTGCCACAAAACCAAAGGTTGTTCTTTCCCTGCAGGGAACTTAACTGGGTTTGAGCAGACATAGCCGCCTCATTAAAAACAGGGTGTTGATAAACTATGCGTTTAAAGACAGTGGATTCTTTTGGCGGAGCACTTGGATTAAGGGTAACAAGCAATGGGGTTTTAACGGGTAAGTTCTGAAGCAAATTCATCCAATAAGTGACAGCAACAGGGTGAGTTTTATTGTTTGTGTCACGCAAGTAATTCCAGGCAGCCCAAGCCAGTTTACGCTTTGGCATTAAACTTAAATCTTGATGCAAATAAGCGATATTTTCTTGGTATTTAAAATGCTCTAACAATGCAAACTCATCTTTGAGCGAAGCATCTAGCATCTGATAAGTTTCATCGGCATGCGACGCAAACACCACATCATCAAACTCAAACGATTTACCTTTCTGCGTAAAAACCTGCAAGCGATTGGCATTTTTTTTAACTTGGCTAACTTGACTATCCAATTTAACTTCAAATGCATTTAGCGCTAGAATTTTCTTAATATACTGTTCTGAACCATTCACCACAGATTCCCACTGAGGACGATCTTCGACATTGAGTAAACCATGGTTTTCGAAAAACTGTAAAAAACTCCCCACTGGAAATTTCATCATGGTTTCAACGGGACATGACCAAATGGCAGCGGCCATAGGCAATAGATAGTAATCACGCATTCGGTCACTAAATCCGTGTTGATCGAGATAGTCACCTAAGCTGGTTTCAATGGACAAATTTTGCTTTAAATCTTTTTTGGCTTGCTTGTTAAACCTTAGAATCTCGGCAATCATCTTCCAGTGAGCTAAGGACAACAAGTTACTTCTTTGTGCAAACAGAGTGTTTAAATTATTACCTGAATACTCTAAAGCGCCTTGATCCGCCGTTACCGAAAAACTCATTTCCGTATCTTGGGTTTTGACATGCAAATGCCTAAACATGGCGGTTAAATTTGGATAGTTTGGCGTATTGAAAACAATAAAACCGGTGTCTACAGGCTGTTTTTTACCCTCTAAATCCAAAATAATGGTATTTGTATGGCCACCCAACTTTGAATTTTTTTCAAACAATGTTACATCGTGTTGCTGGCTTAAAAACCATGCTGCGCTGATTCCGCTAATACCACTTCCAACAACGGCGATTTTTTTTCTGTATTGTTTCTGATCCATTGTACCCACACTCATTAGTCTTTGCATTAATTATACAGTATATATACATACTTTAATAAAAAGTTATACAATAGAATTGCACTTACTTTTATAAGGTCAAAAAATGGATTTGTTAAATCAAAATAGAATTTGGATAATTGGTGGTTCAGAGGGCATTGGGTTAGAACTGACTAAACAACTCTTAAACAAAGGATCTTATCTGGTCGTTTCAGCACGAAAAGCAGAACAAAGTATTGAATTAGTCAAACTGCAAGCACAATATCCAAAACACCTAGCTTTATTAAACTGCGATGTCTCTTTAAAAGATGAAGTTCAAAGCAAAACCAACCAGGCCTGGTCAATTTATAATGGATTAGATACTTGGATTTATAATGCAGGCACTTACCATCCTATGACTTTAAAAGAGTGGGATATTAATGCCTTTGACAAAATGAACCAAGTGAATTATCTGGGCGCTGTGTTATTTATGCATGCTCTACTTCCCTTATTTGAGAAAAGTCATTCATCAGAGAAAAAATCTCAAACTCAGTGGCTTTGGAATATTAGTTTGGCATCTGATTTTGGCCTGCCCTATGGAGGTGGCTATTCGGCACCTAAGGCGGCATTACAAAACCTAGCCGAATCCTTACAGCCCGAGCTTGAAGAAGCCAACATTCAGTTAAAAGTAGTGAATCACGGTTTTGTTAAGACACGCTTAACCGCAAAAAATGACTTTACAATGATGGGACTGATGAAGCCAGATGAAGCGGCCAAAAAAATCGTGTTAGCTTTGCAAAAAAATCATTTTGAAACTCGTTTTCCGTTTAGCCTAGCCAGTACACTTGGCATAATAAAACGCTTGCCCAAATCATGGGCACTCAAAATCACCCGCACCATGCTGCACAAAGGTTAAACCAGCCAAAGATATTTGAGAAATAATATGAAACAGACATCAGTAGACAAACAACCAGACAACATAAACACATCTTTTTTTGAAGACAAGTTAAAAATCTATGCAAATGTTTTTGAAAACTTAACAGAACATTCTTTACTTTTAGAGTTACTTCCATTGTTTGATGAACAAGTCTTTTTTAAAGACCCTTTTAACCAAATCTCAGGAAAGAATGCCGTCTCAAAACTCTTTAAGCACATGTTTTTAACCTTACACGCTCCGAAGTTTAGCGTTAAACATTTCGCAATCTCAGAGGATATTGGCTATTTACACTGGAATTTTGACTTCTATTTATCCAAAAGTGATTTCTTAAATCAACACAACTTAAAAACCATTGACGGCATGAGTCAGGTTAAATTTAATGAACAAGGCCTCGTTGAAAAACATATCGATTACTGGGATTCTGGAGAGTATGTCTACCGCCAAATTCCCATTTTAGGTTGGTTTATTAAACAGATAGAAAAACGGCTTTCTGCGGCTTAAATCGGCCAATAACACACTATGTCAAATCAAATCAACATATCAAACACAATACCTAAAAGCCAATTACTCTATTACGGCTTATTGGGTATTCCCATCGCCATGCTTGGTATTCCCTTGTACCTTTATCTACCTGTTTATTATCACGAAACTTATGGACTTAGCCTAGCGGTCATTGGCTTTGCACTGCTTGCGGCGCGGCTGTTTGATGTTATTACCGATCCCGCTATGGGATGGATAAGTGATCAGCTTAACCCACGTCTCAATCGGGTTTGGCAAGTACTCATCGGAATACTATTTTTACTTTTTGCTGTCTATCAGCTGTTTTTTCCAAACCCTAACTCTCTATCTGGTTGGACTCTATTTATTTGGAGTTTTTTGACCTACCTAGCTTGGACTTGGGTTCAAGTGCCCTACTTATCATTAGCCACTGAAATCACAGAAAACTACTTTGCTAAATCACAACTCACAGCCAGTCGAGAAGGTCTTTCTATTATAGGCGTCATGACGGTTCTAATCTTGCCTGTTGCACTCAATTTAGACCTTAAAAGCCCTGACTTTTATTGGATTATTTTCGTACTCTTAATAGGCCTGTTCATCTCTGCTTGTGCCTTTCTTTTTAAAGTGAATCAACTCCCCTTACCAACCATCGGTAACAATGCACAATGCCCTTTTAAAATGTTAAAAGCCCTATGGAAAGAAGACCGAGACGTGTTTGATATCATGCCACTCTATTTTTT
>JAUUDE010000072.1 GCA_030826915.1 Thiomicrospira sp. | reverse complement strand
TTGGTGGAGCTGGGAGGAGTCGAACCCCCGTCCGCGAAGCCGCCGTCTAAAAATCTACATGCTTATTTGGTTTATTGATTTAACCTTAATGTTACCCAACCAGCAGGGATCACATTAGGCGAGTTTGTAAAGTTTGATGCTAAATACCCAAACACGTACTTAACACGGTTCTATGTAATATGATACAGCGTCAGGGGCCATAGACAACTGGCCTGAGCTGCACTAGCGGCCTAAGCTGCTAGAGCGTAGTTATCGTCGTTTGCAACTATAACAAAATTGAAATAAAGATTTACGTGCATCATTCAGGCACGACATGCATCTCAAACTTTGCACTCCCCGTCGAAACCAGTACAGCCCCGAATTTGGTATTCAGGATTTGTATCGCCTTAAAGGAGATAAATCTAAGAGTTGCACTATTATTGGGGGTGAATCTAAATAATTCAAGGTTTGTGGGTGATAAAAAGGCTAAATAAAATGAAATTGGCTTAAATAGAGAGAACTCTTAATGCTGGATTAAGAGTTAGGAGTTCTTAAAAAGTTCTTAAAGAGTGTTTTATCAAATGTGTTTTAGAATGCATTTTTAAGAATGCGTTGTTTATCACGATTCCAATCACGTTCTTTCATTGTGGCGCGTTTATCGTGTTGTTTTTTACCTTTGGCAACGCCAATCGATAATTTTACTTTGCCTTCTTTCCAGTAGAGTTCTAGTGGCACAACGGTTGAGCCTTCAACATCCACTAAACCACGTAAACGGTTAATTTCTCTACGATGTAGCAGTAAAGGACGGCTACGTAATGGATCGTGTACATTGTGAGTTGAAGCGGTAATCAGCGGTGTGATTAAGGCTCCAAACAACCAGGCCTGGTTATCTTTAAATAGAACGTAGCTTTCGCCAAGCTGAATTTTACCTGCACGTAGGCTTTTTACTTCCCAACCTTCAAGACTGATTCCTGCTTCTAGCGTGTCTTCTATAAAATAGTCAAAACGCGCTTTTTTGTTTCTTGCGATGGAATTGGATTTAGGTTGTGGTTTCTTTTTTGCCATGATTTTATCTTTACAGGGTTCTATTTGAATAATGATTGGAAACGAATTATACCAGTCCTAGCTGTTTAGTCGATTCTGAATAACTAGTTTAAATTATGGTAAAGCCAGCTTTTCCTCAACAAGGCAGAATTTGGAAATGCTATCTAGATAACATAAGAAATTCTAACGCAGTTGAGGGAAAACTGGCACAGCCCCTTCGGGTGGGCGTTTAAGCAGGCATGCTCGTTGTTGTGAATCTTGGTAAGGAAATAACCCTTACCTGCGATCCACGCCCAGAACTAAACTACTTAAAGATACAACATGATTTTAAAGTAGTTATTCAGAGTCGACTATTTAAGTTTACGCTTGGTAAGACAAAAATCCATAACTTCAGGCGGCACAAACTGCTTCATTCTTTGGGTATCCCATTCAAATTCACGAACTAAGTCCTGATTACTCTCTAATTTGAAATGAACCGTTTTGTTATTTTTTACAGCATCGTTGATTTGTTCAAAGAAATCTTTAGCGTCTGCAGGTGTTTTAGATGGCCTAAAGCTTGGCATTTCTTGAAAAGTAAAGGAATAGAAAAAACTCATGCCTAGCAGGCCTGGTTGCATTTTCTCTTTGGTTTTAAAAAGGTTGGTCAAGTGTTTGTTTTGACCACCAACTGAAACATCATAGTTTTCTGAATCACCATCAACAGTTACGGTTAACGATTGCTCATCATCATAGATATAACCATGTTTGGCAAATTTGGACGAGGCATTGGGCAGCTCTCCATCATCCATCAAGTTTTTTTCTTGTTCAATGTATTGCAGACTAAAATTTGTAAAAAAGGGCTGGCAACGTAATTGTATAGCGGCTTGTTCACCGTAATTTTTTGGAATATAAAGGATTTTTGCATCTTTAATTTCGTCGGTAAAGTCATCTGCTTGATAATTCACAACCCAACTGTCTTTTATCTCATTGTTTTGCGTTGCTGGGTTTTCTACCATTTTCATTTCTTCAGCTAAACTTACAGAGCTCGTCAAGCTAAGTAAAAACATCGCTATAACTTGGTTGTGGAACTTATCATAGGTTGTTTTACGCTTGGTTTTAAGCAAAGATAACATCACAATTTTCTCCTTTAGGCCAATGCCAATCATTATTTATTCTAACACTCAGCTTAATGAATCGGGTTTTGATATAATACTGGCCTTAAATTTATATGTTCCGCTGGTTTTTAAGATAGAACAAACAGCGACAAAATAGAAAGAACAATAAGAACCATAAATGAAAAAAATCGCTAGAACGGCTTTATTGCCATATTCCGCCCAACAAGTTTATGCATTGGTGAATGATGTAAAATCTTATCCAGAATTTTTACCATGGTGTGGTGGTTCTGAGGTGATAGCGGAATCTGAATATGAGATGGAAGCAAGCGTGACGATTGCTAAAGCGGGTATTAAGCAAACCTTTAAAACCCGTAATCAGCTTGTACCTGGTGAGCGTATAGAGATGCATTTGTTGGATGGACCTTTTAAATCATTAAGAGGTGAGTGGGAGTTTAAGGCATTAGATGTGGATGCCTGTAAAATTCAATTTGAAGTTGAATTTGAGGTGAGTAGCGGAATTTTAAATGCCGCTATTGGGCCAATTTTTGAACATATAGCAAGTACACTAGTGGATTCTTTCTGCGAACGTGCTAAGCAAATATATTCATAGGACATAAGTAATGGGCTCCATGATTACAATAGAAGTTGCCTACGCTCTCAAAGAGATTCAGCATCTGTTTACTGAAGAGGTTGAAGAGGGAACTACCGTTATTGAAGCTCTTAAAAGTTCAAAATTGCTTGAAGAGCTTCCAGATATATCTCTAGAAAAAGTCGGCATATTTGGTAAGTTAGTCAGCAATGATACGGTTTTAAAGCAGGGCGATAGAATCGAAGTATATCGTCCTTTAAAAGTAGACCCAAGAGAGCGTAGAAGACAAAAAGTAGAAGAAGAGCGTAAAGCGAGTACATGATGCCTCTTTGTAATCGAGTGAAAGATACAAAAAAAGCCTGATAACATACTTGTTAACAGGCTTTTTATTCACTTTAAACGTTATTAATTCATGAGTGTTTTTATGGGTTTTATATGATTAAAACCAATCTAAACCTAACCAAGAGTCGTCTTGTTTTAGTTGAACATGGTTGTCCGTTTTAGTCCAATTTGCCAACAAGTAATCATTGTCAAAATTCAGTACTAAGTGTTTGGTTAACTTTTGAGCCTGAGCCTTTTTATCCGTCGTGTAATAAACATATTCCCAATGCTTAGGATTAAAGGCATTTTCACCCATTGGTGGGCCTAGTAACTCTCTAACCTGATTTTGGGTTAGTCCCTCTTGTAGTAATTGCACAGACTCGCTTGTCATGACATTGCCTTGCGTTAAAGGCGCTTTATATGGCTCAAGGTATGAGCATCCTGATAACAGTGTGAAACTGAATAGCCCTGCAAGTACAATGCTGTGAGAACGGTAAGATTTTTTAAGAGAAGACTTTACTTTAAACATGATTTCCTCAGAATAAACATCGCCTAATTCTAGGCTTTGTAGCGCGTTTTATAGCGAAACGCATAAATTCTATTTAAAATTTTAGTAATAATTTAAGGTATTATACACACTATTGTTGATATGCACCTTTTGTCATCTCAATTAAATTTTTATAGCGTTTTTTAACAAATAAGCCGTTAATCAAACGATAAAATAGGTTAAAAATTAGAGGGTTTTATGAGCGGAGCAGAACTTAAAAAAGTAGGTTTAAAAGTAACCTTACCAAGGCTGAAAATTTTAGAGATTTTAGAGAGTGCGGGTGATGAGCATCATTTAACGGCTGAAGATGTATATAAAATTCTGTTAGAGCAGGGCGAAGAGGTTGGACTTGCCACTGTTTACCGTGTGTTAACGCAATTTGAACAAGCTGGTATTGTTAGGCGTTTAAACTTTGAAAATAATATCTCAATTTTTGAACTTGATACTGGCGACAACCATGATCACCTAGTTTGCTTAAAGTCGGGTAGAGTGAAAGAATTTGTTGACCCTGTTATTGAAAGCCGAATTCAAGAGATTGCCAAAGAAAATGGTTATGACTTATCGGGCCACAGTTTGGTTATTTATGGCACTTTACCGGAACAATCGAGTTAGTAAATCAAATTAGTAATACAGTGCGTCAGATACTAAAAAGGGGCCAGATTGGAGCCCCTTTTTTATTGTTTTAAGCAAGTGATTTTAAAATCAGCTTGTTTTGCTTTGGGCGGTTTCCAACATCTCTTTTGCATGATTTAATGTTTGTTCTGTTAAGGTTAAGCCACCTAACATTCTTGCTAGCTCTTCTACACGTTGCTCTGGCTCTAAAAGGTTTACATGAGTGGTTGTCACATCATTTTTTGTCTGCTTGGCAATGTGTAGATGATTATGACCATGCGAAGCAACTTGCGCCAAGTGAGTAATAGATAGAATTTGTTTATTTTTCCCCAATGCCTGCATTTTTTGACCCACTACCTCTGCAATACCACCTCCAATACCAACATCGACTTCATCAAAAATCAGAGTAGGCAGTTGAACCACTTCAGAGGTGGCGACTTGAATGGCTAAACTGATTCGAGAAAGCTCACCACCTGATGCTACTTTCGCCAAGGGTTGTAAAGGCTGTCCTTTGTTAGCGGTGACTGAGAAAACAACTTTATCCGTTCCATTTGCTGCAGCCTGCTCAGAATCCGTTAATTCAACGCTAAATAAGCCATTAGGCATGCCTAATGCGTGCATACCATCTGTTACAATTAAAGAGAGATTTTTTGCCGCTTTTTGGCGTGACTTTTTAAGCTTATCTGCTTGTTTTAGATAATTTAACCAGGCCTGGTTAAGTTCTTCTTTTAATGTTTCTAAGGACGCATCAGACTGTTCTAGGCGCATTAAATCATCTTTAATTTGCTGATGTTTATTTACGATGATTTCAGGTTCAATATTGTATTTTTTAGCCAGTCCAAAAAGTAGTGATAGACGTTCTTCAACATAATTGAGTTGTTGTGGGTCGAGTTCTACCTGCTCTGAGTGATGCTGAATTTCTGTGGCCGCTTCTTGAACTTCAATAAGGCTGCTATTGAGTTGATTAACTAACGGCTGTAAGCTTGGACTGAATTCAACAATTGATTCTAGAGCGTGAATCGCTTGGTTGATTGAATCAACCGCTCCTTGTTCGTTTTCAATGTGAGAATAGGCATTTTCACAAGCTGTTTTGATTTCGCTGGCATGCGACAGCTGGATTTGTTCTTCAGATAAACTTTCAAATTCGCCTTCAACAGGATTGATTTCATCAAACTCATTCTTTTGAAAACTTAATAGCTCTAGCTTGCTTTGGTAATCCGCTTGCTCTTCTTCAATTTGTTGCAATTGACGTTTTAATGCCTGCCACTGTTTGAAGTCAGCCTGTGTTTGAGTCAGTAATTTAGGGTGATTGGCGTAAGCATCTAAAAGTTCAAGTTGTTTATTGCCCGCAAGCAAAGATTGATGTTCATGCTGACCGTGAATATCAATTAAAAAACTGCCCAAAGTTTTTAACTGATTAGCCGCAACGGGATAACCATTGATATAGGCTTTTGAGCGACCTTCAGAAGTGACGGTTCTTCTTAAGTAACATGAGGTGTCATCATCTAATTCTTGTTCAGCAAGCCAACTTTGTACATGGGGTAAGTCTTCAATTTCAAACAGGGCAGTAACATCGGCTTTGGGCGTATTATGGCGAACCAGACTACTATCAGCTCGTTCGCCTAAGGCTAGGCCAAGGGCATCTAATAAAATGGATTTACCCGCGCCTGTTTCACCAGTTAAAGTTGTAAATCCGTTATTGAATTGCAGTTGAAGTTTTTCAATAAGTGCAAGGTTTTGAATAGCCAGTTCTTGAAGCATAAAAACTCTAAATTAATAAATGAGATATTTGCACGAAGAAGCTTTCAAATAAAAACAGTTAAAATTCATCTGATTTTTGTTCAAAACCTTGCTAATCGCTCTGGTTACTAGTTGGGTTTTTCGCATTAATCGGATAGATTTTTACATATTTTCTTTTGTTTCTCTTGTGCAAAGGTCTCTAAGGCATTTAAAAAAGCCAAGTTTAATAAAGTAACCAGGCCTGGTTTGTTTGGTTGGAAAATTGCAACTCAATTCTACATTATACAAAATTTATGAAGCGTACTTAATGCAAAGACTTCAGCTTGATTTTTTATATGGCTTTTCGTCAATCTTTGATCTTGCATAAAAAAAGTAACAAAAGTGTACTGAAACCAAACACAACTTATTAAATAGCAAGTTTAAGCTGATCACTAAAAAGAAGACTTGGCTGAACAGATTACATAATCTTGAAGCTTACTGAGCAAGCCCAACTTCGAACAGGCGATAGTTAATCTTTTTCTAAACTAAGAACTTTAGACCACATAAAGCAAGAGAATTTGGGCATTTTCTAAAATCAAAAGTTCAATTTAGGATTTAAACTTAGACTAAAAATACGTTTAATCAAACGGTTCATATTTTGTGCTGTTAGATAAAGTCGGATTTTTATAATTTAAGAGAGAATATATAAATGATTTTGCCAGACCTTAATAGAGCAGGCCTGGTCATTAATGATTGAAGTGATTTTTTTAAATGTTGGTTTATACGTTATTTTGAGCTTGTTGTTTTTCTTTGTGTTTACGTGCAATTTCATCCCAATCAATATTATTACATTCCTGACATTCTTCTTTGAGTATACCTACCATTACAAGCAAAGAATGCACTTTACAGCCAACACAAAAACCTAAAATTGCTTCTAACCACATAAAGCTGATACAAACCCAGACTAAGTTTACAGGAACCCAATAAGGGATAAAGTTTTGAGTAACTGGCAATAGTTCACTGTTGAATAAATTGTTTACCCAGTTTGCTACTGTATCAGGGTTAAAAAAGATCAGGCAGACTGTAATTAAAGAGGCACCAATTGTCCATGCAAAACGTTTTGGAACTAGTGGCTTCCAAACAGGTGGTGTTTTGCGAGCTAAAAATGTACTTAGGTAGATGGTAGGCGAGAAACGAGAGGTAAAGACAAACATACCTGCAATCATTTCAAATAAACCATAAAACAATACCCAAGTTTGAACAGTGTAGTCATAGGTTCGTTTAACGGCTTCTACCTGATAGATGATTTGGTCATCCCAGTTTGTATCATAGGTATCAACCGCGGTATTACCATCAACCACCCAGTGGCTGGTATAAACTACATCAAATAAAGTCAATCCCATGTAAAGAGGAATCATTAACAATATGCCCGCGCGAATACGGACGGCAACTTCATTAATATAAATAGCCTGTTCTTTTGTGTCTCTGAACCATAGATTTTTAATAATATCGAGCATACATTGCTCCTTTTTATGGGTTAGGTTTAAGCTTTATAGGATAATCTTCTAAAACAATAATTAAAATGGGAGTATCAGCTTTATTTAGAACTTGGTCAATTCAGTAAATTTAATAGAAACTAAAATAAGTTTTATCTAATATTCTACTGTTGCATTTAAAGAAAGTTTTATTTGGGGGTGTAGAAATAAAAAAAACCGCTTAAAAAAGCGGTTTAGTAGAGAGGGTGGGGTTTTAACTAAAAGTCATTTTGTTTTAAGTCACTCAAACGTTTCAGTAGGTATTCTAGTTCGGCACGTTTTTCATGTTTTTCGTCGACTTTTTCTTCGATAAAATCGACAATTTTTAGGTGAAGTTTGACTTTATCGAGCTTGTTGATGTTACTGATTCCACCAGGGTTAAGCACGTTTACCTCTAAGATTTTGTCACCAATCATATCGACACCAACAAAAAATAGCCCATCTCCTGCGAGTCTTGGACCTATTTTTCGGCATACGGCCAATTGAGAATCGGTCATTTTGTATTTATGCGCGGTGCCACCAATTTGAATGTTTGCTCTAATATCACCTTCTGGTGGTTTGCGGTTATAAGCACCTAAAAACTTGCCGTTAAGCATTAACACTCTTACATCACCGTTTTCAGCGCCTTCAATATATTCTTGAATAATAATATAGTTGCTATCACCTTGACCGCTAATGTAAAAATCCAGAATGGAATTAATATTGGACTGTGCATTCTTTTCAAGAACAATCACACCATGGCCACCAGAACCAACTAATGGTTTAAGAATAACTTTATCCCCTGGCATTTCATCAATCATTTGACGGATAAAACTTTTGTTTTTAGAAACATAAGTTTTGGGTAAAAAACTGTTGCCTGGATCATTGAAAGTGGTTGTATAAAGTTTATTATTGGCTTTACGAATTCCATCTATATCATTGATGATAATACATTCGTTCTTAATGGAGTCTAAGAAATTATAAATAATCGGATCAATCGGTGGATCTTTGCGAATCATAAAACTATCAAGTGCATGTAGCGGTGTGAGTACTTTCTTAAACGTCACTTTTTTGTAGAACTGAATAATACTGTCTGGAATCTTTTCAAGCGGTTCAATGACCTGTAACAAACCGTGAGCAATGTTGTTGTGGACAGTCAGATTTTCAGGATAAAGAATAGAGACTTTATGGCCTCTTTTTAGACATTCACGAATAATTAAAATGGTGGAATTTTTAGATGGGTCAACTTGTTCCCAGTCTTGAATCATAAATCCAATATGCATAATAACGTCTCTAATTTGAATAAATTACAACTTTTATTAAAGTGATTTTGCTTACTTAAAAGCTGACCTATCCACTTGTGTTTTTACAAGATGATATTTTTCGAATTATGTACTTATTTTTAGAAAAGTAAAGAAAAAATAGTGCGAAAAAGAGAGGGGGATAAACGATATTTAAAATGTGGTAAAAATGCAGCAAAACTAGATTTAGTTAGATTTGAATTTTTATGTAGAAGGTATCAATGAAAGGTTGGTTTTAGATGCACTATAACAGTAATTTCGGTTGAATTACTGTTATAGCGAAGTTCGTTAGTTTTGTAATAAATCTAACTGACGGTCATGGAGTTTAATGTCTTCATTAATTCTGCTTGATGTTGGTCCTGTTTGGTTTTTGTACTTGGCATCAGCCCTTTTGTTGTAGGGTTTAGAGGCGGCACTTGAAAGTGTTTCAAAGTTGATGGCACAAATATCCATACCTGGACGTAAAGCCAAAGGGAGTTTACCGCTATTGAATATTTCTAAAACAATTTGTCCATGCCAGCCTGGATCAATTCTATGAGCAGTGACATGTACCATTAACCCTAAACGAGCTAAGCTGGAACGGCCATCTAGCCAGCCAACTAAATCATCAGGAATCGTCACGGACTCTAAGGTGGCGGCTAAAGCTAATTCGCCAGGGTGTAAGAAAAAGGCTTCGTTTTCAGGGATAAGAATTTCATCACCCATGACCGTGTCCATAATTTTTTGGACTTCATCTTTTGGGCCGCTTAAATCAATATAGGGAGCGGTATGGTCGTTAAAAACTCTAAAACGATTGTCTAAGCGTAAATCAACACTGATGCCTTTAATTTTGTCATGGCTCGGTTCAGGGGAGACTGCAATTTTGCCAACTTTTAGGTGTTGGATAATGTCTTTATCACTCAGTTTCATAATATTTTTGGGGGCTCCGCAAGCGATAGGGTAATCGTTTTTTCTTTTTTATTTACTATGCGTATTTTACCTGGAAAATAATCATATTTAGGTAATAACCATAATTCTATTTCAGCATGCTTGCTGGTAAAGTGGTATTTTACGGCATCTAGGTGATTATCTGCAAAATCAAATTCAAGAAAGTCATTATTGTCTGTTGATTTTAACTTGAGTTTATCCTGAAAATTGGTGTCTTGTAAGGTAAGGTTAGTAAGTGGTAAATCATTTAACTTGGCATGTTGTATCGCATATGAGATGGATATCACATCAAATAGCTGTGGCTGTACAGGCCATTCACGTTGTTGTTCGGGGCAAATAACGCTATTTTTTTCAGCATTCAACTGTAAATGGATTGTTTTTTCTTTTGCTTTATCGTCCTTATAGCTAATCCCTAGTTTGCTATAGCTTAACCAAGAAAGCATCGTATCGTTTTGTTTTAGTTTGATGGTTTCGTGAGAAGAGTCTTTGAAAAAAGCGGCGGCAAATCCAGAAGGTTTTGCATCACTTTTTAGAGTGCAGATTGAATCTTTGCAATGCATGCTATGTTTAGCTTGCCCTAAAGTCAAGCCAACAGCTTCAACATCAAACACGGCTTTAAAATTCCGCAACTCCGTGGCATGAGCAGGGTGAACTAGTGCAAAACCTATTGCAAGCATTGAAGCATGAACAGTCCTAGAGAGAAAATGATTAAACTTGGTTTTTAGTGTGTACGCTTTGAACATATAGCTGTCTCCTGAAGAAACCAGTGAATACTATCTTGCAAAGGTCTCTGTTAATGGCATAGCTTTAATTTAGATCATTTAACAACACCGGAGTATTAAGACACTTTTGATTTAACCAGGCCTGGTTACCTTTTAGTAAGAGTTTGCCTTTAGCAAACCACTCAACCACTAAAGGATAAGCGTTATGTTCTTGTATATGCACTTTTTCAGCCAAAGTCTCTTCCGTATCTTTAGGGTCAATATCAACCTCTGCCTGCAGAATAACTGGGCCACCATCAAGTTCTGGGGTAACAAAATGGATACTTAAGCCATGTTTTTTATCGCCAGCTTCAATGGCTCGTTTGTGTGTATGCAGGCCTGTGTATTTAGGCAATAATGAAGGGTGGATATTGAGCATCTTTCCAAGGTAATGTTCGGTAAAGCCAGTGGTTAATATTCGCATAAAGCCAGCAAGTACGATTAAGTCTACTTCCATCTCATCAATGCTTTTCTGCAATTCCTTATCAAAGCTCTCTCTGTTCTCATACATAGTATGATCAATTACTTTGGTTTTGATATTTGCATTTTGCGCACGAACTAATCCGTAAGCATTGGGTCGATTGGAAATTACTAAGACAATTTCATATAAATGGGGATGAGCTTGCTGGTGCTCAATAATCGCTTGAAGGTTTGAACCATTACCTGATACTAGAACGGCAATACGTTTGCGTGTAGTCATATTGATTGGTTTTTGCTTAACAGAGGCCTTTACACGAGAAGGGTGCAAAGGCCACTAAGAATGAAAGAAGAGGTTTGGCAACACCTAACTCAGTTAAATTGTATTAGGTATTGCCAGAAGGTTATGCCTGTAAACTTAACCCTGAACCAGTTTAACGGTTGGCTCAGCTTGTTCTGATGATTCAATTTGACCAATGACAGATACCGTTTCACCAGCGTTAGTCAGAATTTCAATCGCTTTATCTTGTTCTGCAGCATCAACGACAATAACCAAGCCAATACCACAGTTTAAGGTACGGTGCATCTCTTCAAATTCAACATTTCCGTTTGCTTGAATCCAATCAAATACAGCCGGACGATTCCAGCTATTGGTATCAATGTTCGCGGTTGTGTTGTCAGGCATAACGCGAGGTAAGTTCTCTAATAAACCGCCACCTGTAATATGGGAAACAGCGTGAATGTCTACTGATTTCATTAACTCGAGTAAAGATTTAACATAAATTTTGGTTGGTGCCATTAATGCATCAATTAACGGTTGACCGTCCATATCCATTTGTAAGTCAGCGTTGCTTACTTCTAACACTTTACGGATTAACGAATAACCGTTTGAGTGTGGGCCTGTTGAAGCTAAACCAAGCATAACATCACCCGATTTAACCTTAGTGCCATCGATTAAGTCCGCTTTTTCAACAATACCAACACAGAAACCAGCTAAATCGTAATCACCTTTTGGATACATACCAGGCATCTCTGCGGTTTCACCACCGATTAAAGCACAACCTGATTGTAAGCAACCTTCACCAATGCCTTTTACAACATCTGTTGCAACGTCTAGGTCTAATTTACCTGTTGCGTAATAATCTAGAAAGAAAAGAGGCTCTGCACCTTGAACAATTAAGTCATTTACACACATTGCAACTAAATCGATACCAACTTGGTCGTGTTTACCGCTGTCGATAGCTAAACGCAGTTTTGTTCCAACACCATCTGTACCAGAAACCAAAATTGGATTTTTATACTTACTCATGTCCAGTTCAAATAAAGCACCAAACCCGCCTAAAGAAGCTGGAACTTCTGGGCGTGTTGTTGCTTTTGCAATAGGTTTAATTGCTTGAACTAAGGCATTACCAGCATCAATATCAACACCGGAATCTTTATAACTAATGGATTGTGTATTTGTTGTCATAATCTCTAATCTAACTTTTTAAAAGGTTAATGCGTTGCGTTAATCAGTACTATTTCGTACTTTTAAGGGTGTGTAACCTCAAATGTATTGAAACCTTGAAATAAGCTGAACTTATAAGGTAAAAGTCTGTACTGACTTTACGAAAAAATATTATGATATTGTAACGAAATTTTGTGAGTCTTATATGAGAAGTTTTCACCTATTATTTATCCTTTTGAGTTTATTGGTTAGTCAAACCGCCTATTCGGCAAGTTCAGATGTTATGCCAGACAGTTTTTTTACTGTAGTGTTGCCTTATGATCGTCCAGAGATGAATGATGGCAAAGCATTAACATCATCTACAAACGCAGTGCATGCAAATTTGTTGAATAAGCAAATGCAAGAGGGTATGAAAATTCTTTTATTACGACTAACAGGGCGTAAGCAGTTGCTAGAATCGAAAATTGGTCAAAACTATATTAAGCAAGCTAAAAACTGGTTAGGTAGCTATTACATTAAGCCTAGAATGGAGGACGGCGTTGCCATTGGCAAAAACATAGAATTGAATTTTGATGCATTGAGGCTAAAAAATGCGTTTAACAAACAGCATATAAAGCTTTGGGCGGCAAACCAGAGACCTAGCACATTAGTAATGGGAACTTATGTTCAACAAGGTCGTTTAGAAAAACTGAATCAGGAAATCTTGGATTATCGTATTGATGTAGATTTCCGTGAATATCCTAAGTTATTAGGCTTGCCAGTATTCATTCCTGATGAGAGAGGAAAGTGGGTGTTTCCCGTTGAACCTTCTCTTGATAGAACTAAAATCCAAGAGATATTATTAAGTCAAAATCAGCAGAATTTACTGAGTTTTAAACTGTTAGCAAAATCCAACGGTGTGTACGAATTAAGTTGGTATCTCTTTTCACTCAATGGCAGTACTTTGGTTAAAAGTACTGAAGAAAGTAGGGACAGACAAAAGCTTTTAAACAATATGTTTGAAGCGGTAATGTATCAGTACCTTAAGAAATCAGCGGTTCAAAGTACCAGAAAAAATCATTTTTATTTGAATGTAAATCAAGTTGCCTTTGCGGATCAAATTAACGACATGGAAAAAGAACTTAAATCACAACAGCCAATGATCAGAAAAGTAAACTTGGTTACCCTTAGTGCTGGCAAGGCGCAGTTTGATATTGAGTATCAAGGTAGCTATGATCACGTTTTAAATTGGCTTAAAAATTGGCCAAAAGTGACTTTTGTTGGTGCTTTGCCTAATAAGCAAGAGATTGATGTCAATGTTCACTACCAACGTTTTATGCCGCAATTAAAGTATAAAGCAAAGCCTGCTGATCATTCCAATGCCGTTGAGGTTCAGTAATGTTTGTACAAATGCCATTAAAAATCGGTTTAAGAGATGATGCCTGCTTTGAAACGTTTGTTACAGAGCAAGAGTCGTTGGCTGTTGCGCTTAATGCATTGCAAGCGGCTTTATTAAAAGGCAGCGGTAATGCATTTTATCTTTATGGAGAGGAAGGGGTTGGTAAAACCCATCTTTTGCAAGCGGCTTGCCGTTTTGTCACAGAACAAAGCCAAGCCAGTGTTTATTTGCCTATGTGGGATGAGAATTTGCCATTAATTCCAGATGTGTTAATTGGGTTAGAGCAAATGCCATTAGTCTGTCTAGACGATATGAATGACATGATTGGTGACAAAAAATGGGAACTGGCTCTGGCTAATTTGCTGACTAAATCAAGTGTTCAAGGACATACCGTTTTATTATCAGGTAAAAAACCGATTAATGAATGGAATATATGTACTCAAGAATTGGCGAAAGCGCTAATGAATGTTTTACCTATTCAAATGCAAGTACTAAAAGATAAAGCGGAAGTGGTTTCAGCCTTGCAAAGACACAGTGCAAAAATGGGATTTGAATTGCCAAATGAAGTGGGCAATTTTCTGATTAAACAGTTTTCAACCGATTTGCAAGAGTTGTTAGCCGTGCTCAAACTTTTGGAGCAGGCCACGTTGGTAGAAAAGCGGCGTTTGACGTTGCCATTTGTTAAACAAGTGCTGCTTCAATCATAATGGTAAGCACAATATATTATTGAAAAATAACAAAAAAATGATTTTTAAGGAATGAAAATGAAAATTAAAACAGTGATTTTAAGTTTAACGTTGGCTACATTAAGCTTATTTACGGCAGTTAATAATGTTTATGCTGCTGAAAAAAATGCAACTGAAGACGTTGAATTTATTGATTTAGACGGAAAGTCGACCTTTCTATCCGATTACAAAGGTAAGTGGGTTATTATTAATTTGTGGGCAACATGGTGTCCACCATGTTTAGTAGAAATTCCTGATTTAGTGCTGTTTCATGAAGAGCATAAAGATAAAGATGCGATTGTGATTGGGGTGAATTACGAAGCCAATGATCCAAAAAAAGTGAAAGCGTTTGCTGAATCTCAAATGATAAATTATCCGGTGGTGCGTTTTAAAGGTAAAGTGGATGGACGTACAACACCATTTGGTGATCTTAAAGGGTTGCCTACCACTTATATGGTTACCCCAGAAGGTCAGGTAGTGGCTGCACGAGTAGGTATGGTAGACCAAAAAATGCTAGAAAGTTTTATTGAAAAATTTACAGCTATTCAAGCCAAAAAGGCAGCAGATAAAAAATGATGACTATTCATCAATGAAGTAAAGTCATTATGTTATTTTTGCATATGGAAAAAAACAAATGAATATAAAAAGTGTATCTAAAAATCTAGCCGTTTTTAGTCTGTTATCTAGCTTGCTGTTTACCAGTAATGCGTGGTCTGCGGAAGGTGCTTTTTTTGATGAAACTTTTGGTAATTATCAAGAAGAGTTAGATGCAGCTAAAGAAGATGGAAAAAAAGGCGTGTTTGTTTTTTACTATATGGATGAATGTCCTTTCTGTCATCGTATGGAAACCACAATTATGACAGAGCCTGATGTAATTAAGCTGTATAAAAGTAATTTCATAAGTATTAAACATGACATTGAAGGCAGTAACGAAATTACCGATTTTGATGGTACAACAGCCAGTGCACAAACCATTGCTGAGAAAAAATATCGTGTTAGAGCAACGCCAGTTATGATGATTTTTGATTTGCATGGCAAGCCTGTAGTTAAATACACAGGGCCTACTCGAACTAAAGAAGAGTTTAAATGGCTAGCGGAATATGTTATCGATGGTAGCTATGCTAAACAATCATTTACCGCTTATAAACGCGCTCGAAAAAAGGCGAGCAGATAAAATTATTTATCTGCTTAGCCATTGTAGAATGAGAAATGCATAATAATTGCATAACGAGGTTAATAGCTTGAAAAGACCATCTATAAAATCAACGATTTCTAGGCGTTCTTGCAAAAAAAAATGGTTGCTTGAAAAAGTATTACTCCTTTGCATAATTGGCACTGCTTATTCGCTTCCCACAATAAGTTACGCCCAAGACATATATGTCAGTTCTAAGGCTCAAACTCAACAGGTAACACTACCTAATCCACTTACTTTAAATGCGTTGTTAGACTCTTTTTCTAGTCAATCTCCAAGTATTGCTATTCAGAAAGCTCGTATTAGTTTGGTGGAGGCCAACTCAAATGCAAATCAAGTGGATAATCAGTGGCAAGCAAATGTTACTGGAAGATTAGGCTTTCGTGAATTTGCTAAAGAGACACAAGATCATCACCAATTGGCTTTGCATGTAGGCAAAGTTATTTATGATTTTAATCGTTCGGCAAACCAAGAAAAGGCCGATGACGGTTTGATTAGCAAGCAGAAAATCATGCTTTCTGAAGTAGAAAATAAACAACGTTTAGATGTGGTACAAGCCTTTTTCAATGTTCTATTGTCAGATTTTCAATATCGAATAGATAATGAAGCCATGGCGGTGGAATACGTTGGTTTTGATAAGGTTAAGGATAAGCACGCAATCGGTCAGCTATCCGATGTGGATTTACTTGCAGCGGAGCAGGCTTATCAAACCGCTTTAGTAAAAAGAATGCAGGCTGAACAAAATCAATTACAAACACGTATTCAATTGGCCAATGTCATTGGTTTACCAGATGCCAGACCTGATGAGTTGCAGTTTCCTAAACTTAAAGCGCTTAAATCAAGAAGCATAAAAAAAGTAACTCTAGAAAACTTGCAACAGCAAGTTATTGAAAAAAATAAACAAATTAAAGCAATACAACAGCAGTTACAGTCGCAGTTATTTATTTTGCAAGCTGCAAAAGATAGTACATCACCAACATTAAGAGCAGATGCATGGCTTGGACAGTTATCGAGCCATCCAGAAGTTAGAGAGGGTAGCTGGAAAGCAGCGTTGTCGATTGATGTTCCTTTATATGATGGAGGAGCGACGAGTTCAGCAACGAGCAAAGCACAAGCGACCATCAACAAGCTTAATGCAGAACGTCAACAGATGGAGCAAGTTCTCAGAACTCAAGTTACCGATATATATTTTCAATTAAAACTGTTAGCGGCAGAAAAGAAACAGCACCAGATATTTGGTGATTATGCCGACTTGTACTTGGACTATAGTCGAGCATTGTATGAGAATGAGAGCTCAACTGATTTAGGTGATGCTATGGTACGTTTATCTGAGGCCAACTATAAAATGGTCGCTTGGGAATTTAAGCAAGCACTTTTATGGTTGCAGTTAGATTATTTAATGGGTAAGACAGTAAGTTTAACTTCTTCAGAAGTAACAACAAAGGTTGCTACAGCACAGAATACAAAGACTGAAAAGTAAATTAAGGCAGAATGAATATGCAATATCTACTAAAAAAACTAAATTACAAGCGAACGAGTCGTGCCTTATTAATTGCAAGTCTAATGGTTGGGTTTAACAACTTTGCACTTGCTGATACTAAGAATGTAACGATTGGTGCTTTGGTATCGGGGCAAGTTAGCAAAGTTTATGTCGAAGAAGGTCAAACCGTTAAGACTGGAGATAAACTACTCAATTTGGACAGTTCTCGTTACCAAGCTAAACTGTCCTTGTTAAATAATCAGCAAAAAATGGCAAAGCTGACTTTGGCTGATGCCAAAATTGAGTTAGACCAAGCTTTAGATTTATATGACAGAACCGTCACTTCAAAACGTACTTTAGATGCCTCTCAATTACGTTTTGATTTAGCTAAAACCGCTTACGATAAAGCAAAGTCGCAAGTTGCATTGCACCAGGCCTGGTCAAAATATATTTATATTAAGTCACCGATAAATGCCAAAGTCTCAAAGATTTATGCCCCTTTAGGAACAACGGTTTTTAAAGAAAATATGCCGTTATTAGAGTTACAACCTTAGAAAGTGAATTTTATTGGTTTTCCCCGTAAGTTCTGCTATTGTTTTTAAGATATAAATAGAGCCTAGCTCTTTAATTAAAGTACACATGTAATAAAGGAATGAGATGTTTAAAACACGTTTAAAATACGCCCTAAAATATTGGCGTTTAGCGATACACTTGGTTTTTAAAACAAAACACTTTGGTGTAAATAACCTTTGGTGGTCGCAGCAACCTTCAGCTATTGGTTGGCATTGGTATCAGATCTTATGGGGTACTCTAACGGTTATGCCTGTACTAAGAAACTATCAATCCCTAAAAGTTCGTAGCTGTTTGGGTTGGTTGCCTGAATCTGAATGCTTAGCATTAGGATTTAAGCCTAAAGCTTAAGCAATTAAGTGGACGTAAAATGATTCAAATGGATTAAAGAAACGCCAGTCCTCTGGTTTTTTAACGTACTTTGGAAATAACTAATCAACAAGACTGTCAATTTCAAGCTGCATGTTATGATTTATATATAAACTTAAATGGTTGAATTTTTGGATCGATGACATTGATCTTTTTCTACCATGCTAGGTAATCAGTGTTTTTGTAAAAAATACAAAGAACGGTGAAATCTATTGCCTTGAAGGCATTGAGGTTGTTCACTTACGCCAATAAGATAATCGATTTTTATGCCGTTGCCATGTCCCCAAGTTAATAGTTCTCAGCTTCTCGCTCATCATAGAATCGTCACGTCGGATGTCAAATCGGCTTTTGCATAAATGGACAAAACCAAGATAAGTGAATTTGATTTCTCAGAAGAAGGTTCGCAATTATCTAAAGATGAAGCAGATATTCAAAAAGCCAGTATGGCGTTTCACTTAGCTGTTTCGCAACTTAAATCCAGCGGTCCCTGGGGGGCGTTATTGCTTTCGGATATTGAGGAAACTTTGCAATCGGCAATGAATCAAACCATTGAAGTGACTGAGGTAGAAAAGTTATTTAAGCAGTTCATTAATTATTATCAACACATGAGTGACACAACCATTGCTCTAGCAATGTTGGCAAAGTTGTTAGTACACACCACGTAATGTCGAAGATAGACAGGCCTGGAAAACCTTAATTTCCGATTTCGAAACGTGCTTTTTGAGTGAATAACAACAAATAGCTTATAATTTTATGCATCAGGGAATGAGTGCGGAAGATGTAGTGGTCAAAAAATCCCGAACGATATTTTAAGTTTTTCTTCTGTTACTGCAGGTGCTTGACCATCATTGTACGAATGAGGTCTTTGCCAGTTGTAGTAACTCATTAAATATTCGCCAATATCTTTTTTGGCTTCCTCAAAAGATGAATACC
>JAUUDE010000034.1 GCA_030826915.1 Thiomicrospira sp. | reverse complement strand
GATGAAGTTAAAGATTTACGTCAACAACTGATTGAAGCTCGTGCTGAAGCCATGCAAGATGAATTAACAGAAGTTGGTAACCGAAAAGCGTTTAACAATGCAATACAAGAATTAATGCTCGATGCAAGTGAAAATTCATCTACCCTTTGCATAATTTTAAATGATATCGACTTCTTTAAGAAATTCAACGATACCTATGGCCATCTAGTTGGTGACAGTGTACTACGCTACTATGCTAGTCTCATGAAAAAAAGCACATCCCAGAATGAAACCATATGTCGCTATGGTGGTGAAGAGTTTGCCATTTTATTAGCCAACTCATCCTTAGAAGAAGCCCGAATACGTTCCGAACAAATACGTAAAGCCATTCAGGCAGCGCATTTAAAGCGCAAAGATGAAGACAAGCCAATATCAACCATTACCGCTTCTTTTGGTGTTGCATGCTACAAAACTAACCAAGAAACGGCGGACGATTTAATCGCTCGTGCAGATAAAGCCTTGTATCATGCAAAAAGCAATGGTCGAAACCAAGTTGTATTAGAAACAGACCTTCCTGAAAAACCGATTGATAAATAGAGACCTTATCAAATAGCAAACAATAAAAAAGGGCATTTATGCCCTTTTTTGTCAATACCACATTTATTTAGTCGAATCTGAATAAGTACTTACTGGCTTGGCCTTGGTGCCTTCATCAAAAGCGTGTCAACGCCTAAACGTCTTAACTCATTTCTGCGCTTATTCATAACCAGGCGATCGGTAAACGGCCCAATTCTTAAACGGTAATAAGTCTTGGTTTTTCTGTGTAGTACCGACAGTTCAACCTCTTGTCCTAACTTAGCTAAACGTGCTTTTTCACCTCTAGCGACTTTCTCAGAACCAAAAGTACCTGCCAATACATAATAAGGCTGCTCTAAGGCAACAGAAAGCGGTTCAGCATCCACAACCACTTCCATCTTACCCAGACCTTCATAAAAACTATATTGTGGTTTATTGTCTTCTTTATAAGCTTCGTGTTTTTTTATATCCACGGCTTCAACAACAACTGGCTTAGACTGAATCTTTTCTTTAACGATTTCTACAGATTCAACAGCAGGCTGTTTTACCTCTTTGGCCGCTTTAAAAATAGAATTTTCATTTTGCTGATCAGACTTAGCGCCCACTGTGACAAAATGCTGAGTAACAAAAAAACCGATTAACAGAGCGGCTGATACTAAAAATCCACCCGCCCAAACCATCGATATCGAAGCTTTGCCACCTTGCACGCCAACAGGCTTAGCTTGAGACTTTCGTTGAAACTGCTGTTTGTTACTTTGTCCGTGTCCGTGACGAAAATCTCGAGCCATTTACATTTTCTCTGGAGCAGAAACACCAATAATTGCCAAACCATTCTTCAACACTTGTTGAACAGCAGAAATTAACGTTAAACGTGCTTGACGAATCTCATCATCTTCAACAATGAACTGATTCGCATTGTAATAGGAGTGTAAGCCATGAGCTAAATCTTTAAGGTAGTAGGCAATTTGATGAGGTTCATACACCGCTGCTGCACGAGCCACAATTTCAGGGTATTTAGCTAATTCTGTTGCAATGTGAATTTCTTGTTCACTTTCAAGTTTGGCTAAATTACCCAGGCCTGCTTCAGTATCCAAACTATAACCTTTTTCTACAGCCTGAGCGAGAACTCGACAAATACGCGCATGAGCATACTGAATATAATAAACAGGGTTTTCATTCGATTTTGATTTAGCTAAATCTAGATCAAAATCCATATGCTGTTCAGACTTACGCTGAACATAGAAGAATCGGGCTGCATCGCTGCCTACCTCATCACGTAATTCACGCAAAGTAACAAACTGACCGCTACGGGTAGACATCGCTAGCTTTTCGCCACCACGATATAAAACCGCAAACTGCACCAATAGCACTTTTAAGGCTTCTGAATCGGTTCCCATTGCTTCCATAGCCGCTTTAACACGCGGGACATAACCGTGGTGATCCGAACCCCAAATATCAATCAATATATCAAAGCCACGCTCCAACTTATTAAAATGGTAAGCAATATCCGATGCAAAATAAGTTTTAATTCCATTATCACGCACCACTACACGGTCTTTTTCATCACCATAATCGGTCGATTTAAACCAAAGAGCACCACCTTTTTCATAGATTTTTCCAGATGCCTGTAGCTTTTCAATTGCCGCATCAATCACACCTGAATCCATTAATGAACGTTCAGAAAACCATTCATCAAAGTTCACATTAAACCCGGCTAAGTCCTCCTTAATATCAGAAAGAATCGCATCAATTGCCGCTTTAAACACCGCTTCATAATGTTGAGAACCAAGCAGATTTTTTGCCTTTACGATTAAATCATCAATATGTTTCTCTTTATCGCCACCTTCTTGACCTTCATCAGGTGTCACACCAGCAAACACTTCAGAAACAGGCTTTTGAAGAGTGGTTGCATAATGCGCCTGTAAGCTATCGCAAATAGCGTAAATATAATCGCCTTTATAGCCATTACTTGGAAAGGTAAAAGTTTCACCACACTGTTCTAAATAACGTAACCACACTGATGTGGCTAAAATATCCATCTGACGACCAGCATCATTCACGTAATACTCTTTGGCAACTTTAAAACCCGCCACTTCAAGCAAATTGGCGACACTTGCGCCATAGGCTGCACCACGACCATGGCCAACATGCAACGGACCTGTTGGGTTAGCAGAGACAAACTCCACTAATACTGAACGCCCTTGACCTACATTACATTTACCAAAGTTTTCTTTCTGTTCTAAAACGGTCTGAACCACGTCAAATTTAGCCGAATCATCCACAAAGAAGTTGATAAAACCAGGCCCAGCAATTTCAACTTTTTGCACAACAGGCACATCTGCCACTAACTCAACAATCTTTTGAGCTAAATCTCTAGGCGGCATTCCTGCTTGCTTGGTCAACATCATGGCTAAATTCGTTGCAAAATCACCGTGCGATTTATCTCGGGTATTTTCCACATTGATTCGTGGTGATGTGTCTTCTGGAATGACACCCTGTTGCTTTAGCTGTTGAACAACCTCGGTCAAAATCTGCGCAATTTGCTGCTTCATGCGAACGTCTCTTTACTTGAACTGATGAATCTTAAACGCGCTAACAACATATAAAACCGTGCTAAACAGACGCTCAAGATAAGATATTTTATAAAACAGGATATTTTACTAAATTAATACTGATGAACGAGGTTAATTTTAAATAACCTGTCTTTTGCCCGATTGCAGACTAAAGTGATTTATATGTTTGAAAGGCTTTTCAGATCTAGATTAAGAACAAACTACCAAAAACAAACTAACCAGGCCTGCTTGAATGAAGCCCGGTTGGATAAAAACAACGAAAACTATTCAGAAGCCGTTTTATTGGTAGCTTTCTTGACGGCTGGCTTCTTAGCTGGAGCTTTTTTGGCCGCAGGTTTTTTCGCGGTGGTTTTCTTAGCTGTTGTCTTTTTAGCTGGCGCTTTTTTAGCCGTAGTTCTCTTGGCTGGCGCCTTTTTCTTAGCCGGCGCTTTTTTGGCTCCTCGACCACGTTTTTTAGGTTCTGGAGCTTCCGCTAGACGCTTTTCACACTCTTCAAAAGTGAGTGCTAATGCATCTTCGTCCTTGGCTATCTTAGCGTTTTTCTTAGTGGTTACATCGGTAATGTATGGTCCCCAACGCCCTTTAAGAATTTTGACATCTGTTCCAGGGAACGTTTTTACAATTTTATCCGCATCCGCCTGAATCTTATTTTCAACTAATGCCACCGCTTCATCTAAAGTAATATTTAATGGATCAAACCCTTTGATTGGCGCATACATCTTCACACCATATTCCAAATAAGGACCAAACGGACCTTGTTTTGCAATAATCATTTGGCCTTTTTCAACACCAAATTCAGATCCATCAACCGCTTTTGCTTTAAAGCTCTCAGGCATTTCACCCACTTCTCGTGGCAGTTTAAATAAATCTAAAGCTTGCTCTAGTGTTAACAGATCCATTTTTTGGCCAGGCATTAAACTAGCAAAGGTGGGTTTTTCTTCATTTTCACCATCACCCAATTGCACGTAAGGCCCAAAACGCCCTATTTTTACAAACATCGGCTTGCCATTTTCAGGATGGTTTCCTAAAGGGCGTGCCTGGCCCGCTTCTTCTCGTGAAACATCTTCAGCGGCAACCACCTTAGGATGAAATTGCGAGTAAAACTCGTCAAGCATAGCCTGCCACTGCATTTTCCCTTGTGCAATCACATCAAACTTATCTTCTACTTTTGCTGTAAATTGATAATCTAAAATATCGCCAAAATGTTTGGTTAAAAAATTGGTAACAATGCCTGCGATATCGGTAGGGAAAAGTTTATTTTTTTCTGTACCCGCCATTTCAGAAAGCGTTTCTGCTTTAACCTGACCATCAACCAAAGTAATTTGGCGATAATCTCTTGGCTTACCTTCACGATCCTCTTTAACCACATACCCACGCTGCTGAACGGTATCGATAGTTGGCGCATAGGTGGATGGTCGACCAATTCCCATCTCTTCAAGGGTACGAACCAAGCTGGCTTCGTTATAACGAGCTGGCGGGCGATTAAAACTTTGTTTAGCGCCTAATTCCGTCACACTTAATACTTGTCCAATGGTCATAGGTGGCAATAAACCACCCCCGTCTTTACTATCCAAGTCGTATACTTTTAAGAAACCATCAAAGGTCACCACCTCGCCTTTAGCGGTTAATTTATCATCAGGCAATAAATCAATACCAACATCAACGGTGGTTCTTTTTAGCTGCGCATCTGCCATTTGTGAGGCAATTGCTCGACGCCAAATCAATTGATATAAACGTTGCTCATTTCTTTCACCTGTTACCATATCAACGGCAAAATCGGTTGGACGAATTGCTTCGTGAGCCTCTTGAGCATCCGCATTTTTAGTTTTATAACGTCTTGGATGACTATAGTTTGCACCATATTGAGCGGTAATGGTGTTTTCAGCTTGTTCAATCGCCAACTCGGATAAATTCACCGAGTCGGTACGCATATAAGTTATTTTTCCAGATTCGTATAAACGCTGGGCAACCATCATGGTTTGTTTTACTGAAAAACCAAGCTTGGAAGAAGCTTCTTGCTGTAAAGTTGAGGTCGTAAAAGGCGCTTTTGGTGAACGCTTAGCCGGCTTTTCTTCTAACGAAACAACGCTAAGATTGGCTTTTGCCACCACTTCCAAAAACGCGGTAGCTTCTTCTTCAGTTGCGAAGGTAGCGGTTCGTTTTACATCCAAATCACCAACCGGTTTACCACTAGAATCCAGTAGTTTTAATTGACCTTGAACCCTAAAAACAAAGTTAGCTTCAAAAGCCTCCACTTCTCTTTCACGCTCTACTATCAAACGCACCGCAACGGATTGAACTCGACCAGCCGACAGGCCTGTACGAATTTTTTTCCATAAGATTGGAGAAAGCTCAAACCCCACGATACGGTCTAAAATACGGCGCGCTTGTTGTGCATCAACCAAATCCAAATCGACCGTTCTTGGTTCGGCAATCGCGGCTTGAATAGCAGGCTTGGTTATTTCATGAAAAACAATACGTTTGGTTGTATTAATGTCTAACTTTAGGGCTTCCGCTAGGTGCCACGCAATGGCTTCCCCTTCGCGGTCCTCATCCGTCGCCAGCCAGACTGCATCTGCCGTCTTTGCTAACTTTCTTAGCTCCGCAACATTTTTCTTTTTATCGGGTGAAATTTCGTAATTTGGCAAAAACCCATTTTCAAGATCGATTCCCATACCTTTTTTCTGGATATCGCGGATATGACCGTAACTTGAACGGACGGTAAAATCTTTACCCAAATATTTTTCGATTGTTTTTGCTTTAGCGGGGGACTCCACTATCACCAAATTGGTCATATTGTTAACTCTAATTTAAAATGTTGCGCACCAAGGAGTACGGTTATCTCTTTTGATAAAAATAAAACCCATTTCACTTATTTTCTTTTCATCAATAAAACTTCTTCTTTTTTTTAAGATGCATAATTTTCTTATAATTTGCAAACACTAATTTACTTTTATTTTGATTTATGTGAATGACCCATAAAAATCGACTCATAGGCATCAATACGTTTTTTTACCCAAAAAAATTTAATACTCTTAAAGCTTTAGTTATACTACTTATAAAACAATACAAATAAACAACTAAATGGAAGCAGGGATGGTTACGCAACCAAATTCAAAAGATTTCACACTCAATAAACATATACTCGTGATTGGTGTTGACCCTGAAATTAAAAATAACTTGCAAACCATGCTTAAAGGTCAAGCCTATGAACTGACCTTTAAAGACAACTTAACGGAAGCAATAGATACAATCCAGTCGTCAGCATACAACCATTTTAGTGCTTATTTACTTGATGAATCCATGCTTGATTCTGCTGATTTCAATCGTTTTCTGGCCTTAAAACAACATCCACACTACAACCTAACGCCTATTATTTTGCAAATCCATTCAAACCTCTCTGAAAATATTCAAAAAGGTCTGGATTTTGGTATGTTTTTCTACCTTATTCAACCCTACAATTCGTCCCTATTAAAAGCCGTTCTATCAGCCTCATCACAATGCTTGATGAACCACCATGAAATCAAACGGCGCTTAACACACTTTGATAAGGCGCACCCTCTTCTTCAACAAGCTGTATTTCACATTCAAAGCTTAACTGATGCTCAAGCTATTTCATCAATCCTAGGCTATATAACGCCCGACCAAAAACGCGCGAGCATTGGCTTATTTGAACTCATGCTAAACGCCATTGAGCATGGCAATTTAGATATAGGCTATGCAGCAAAAACTAAGCTGATAAAGGAAGGTTCTATTGAATCTGAAATTGCCCACCGTTTAACACAGAAACAATATCAAGATAAATATGCAATAGTCACTTTTAAGCGTAATGAAAAAAATATTGAGATAAGCATTGAAGATAGCGGCAAAGGATTTGATTACCAAAAATATTTAGATTTTTCGCAAGAAAGAGCTATGGATAATCACGGGCGAGGTATTTTAATTGCCAATCGTTTCAGCTTTGATTCAATGCGTTATCTAAATAATGGTTCTAAGGTGGTTTGCCAAATTAATCTATAGTCGACTATTTAGTCGACTCTGAATAAATACTTTAAAATTATGTGGGACGTTTAAGTAGGTAGGCTCTAGGCGTGGATCGCAGGTAAGGGTTGTTTCCTTACCAAGATCAACAACAACGAGCATGCCTGCTTAAACACCCACCCGAAGGGGCTGCGCCAGTTTTCCCTCAACTGCGTTAGAATTTCTTATGTTATCTAGATAGCATTTCAAAATTCTGCCTTGTTGAGGAAAATCTGGCTTTGCCATAATTTAAAGTATTTATTCAGGGTCGACTATTTAATCTGAGTTTACTAAAATCAATCACTGAATTCTTCGCCATCTTGCCGCTGACATTGCCTCTATTTCACCCGATAATTCCAACATCATCAGTTCACCTTGCAAACTAGAAACTGGCATTTTGCTCAATACAACCAACTCATCTAAACCGATTGGCTCATAGTCTATCCACTCAAATAAAAAATGCTCGCTACTTTTTTGAGTTGTATTTACACCATTCTGTTCAGCACTATCGTTTTGTTCGAGTTGCAGTGAGTACTGTAAATTGGCGGCCAACTCTTCTAATATATCCTGACCCGATTCAACCAGTTTTGCCCCCTGTTTTATCAGTTGATGGCAGCCTTTGGCTTGCGGATTATGAATAGATCCAGGTACAGCAAATACTTCTCGTCCTTGCTCCAATGCGGTTCTTGCGGTGATTAAAGAGCCGCTTTTTAGTGCCGCTTCTACAACCAAAGTCCCGACACTTAAACCACTAATAATTCGATTACGTTTCGGAAAGTTATAATTCAAAGGCTTGGTACCAAGTGGGAATTCAGAAACCATCACCCCTTCTTCCACAATTTGATGACCTAATCGCTGATTAGATGCGGGGTAAATTCTATCTAAACCTGTCGCAACCACGGCGACTGTTTTTCCCATACCGAGCAGGCCACCTTGATGTGCAGCCGTATCAATTCCCAAAGCCAAACCACTGGTTACACCCAAACCTTGCTGCGACAAATGTTGAGCAAAGTCTTTAGCGGTTGATATACCTTGTTTTGACGCATGCCGACTGCCCACTATCGCAACCTGCGGATCATGCAGTAATTCTGTATTACCACGCACACCCAAAACAATTGGTGGGTCTGTTATCTCGGCGAGTTGTTTAGGAAAATTTTGATCACCCAACTTTAACCATGTTTGCGAAGTCTGCTCTCCCCAATCCAAAGCTTGCTCTACAAGTTTGCTAGTATTGTCACTCGGCAAACTGCTACATTGAAAGTCATTTAGGATTTCACTGTTTTGCAAATCAGATTCAGTAGCAGAAAACACACTGTCAAAACTGCCAAAATGGCGTTCTAACTGTTGTAGCTGCTTAAAAGAGACATGACAGACGTGAAAGCGTAATATTGTGGGTAAATCGGCAAAATTTGACATAGTCGGCTATAATAGTTCGCAATTATTTACTGAAGTATATACGACACTATGGAAAAACTCGATATTGTTCTCTACCCTGAATCCGGACTTCGTGAAGTCTGCGCGCCTGTACCTGAAATGAACGATGACATAGACAAGCTCATTGATGATATGTTCTACACCATGTACGACGCACCAGGCATTGGTTTAGCCGCACCACAAATCGCCGTTCAACAGCGTTTGATTGTGGTAGATATTTCCGAAACAAAAGATCAGCCCATTGCCTTAATCAATCCAGAAATTGTACGCACAGCAGGCCAGATTACTTGGGAAGAAGGTTGTCTTTCAATTCCTGGCATTTACGCCAAGGTAAAAAGACCCAGCGATATTATTGTGCGAGGCATGAATCGTGACGGCAAGATCATTGAAATGGAAGCAAACGATCTGTTAGCCGTATGCCTACAACATGAAATTGACCACCTTAACGGCAAACTGTTTATTGACCATCTATCTGGTTTAAAACGCACCCGTGCGATACAAAAGTTTCGTAAATCCCTAGAAGAACAAGAACACTAAATCGCCATGAATCAACAACCAAGCCCAGCTTTACGTATTATCTTTGCAGGCACACCTGATTTTTCAGTTGCGCCACTGCAAGCCTTATTAGATTCGCATCACGAAGTGATTGCCGTTTATACACAACCTGACCGTCCTGCTGGGCGTGGGCGTAAATTAACAGCTAGCCCTGTGAAACAAGTTGCCGAAGAAAATGGCATTGCTGTTTACCAGCCTGAATCCTTAAGAAATGAAGATGCACAACAAACTCTAAACCGTTTAAATGCCGATATTATGATTGTGGTTGCTTATGGTTTAATTCTGCCACAGGTGGTGTTAGACATGCCGAAAATGGGTTGCCTTAATATTCACGCGTCACTATTACCAAGATGGCGTGGTGCCGCCCCCATCCAGCGAGCTATTGAATCGGGTGATAAGCAGAGCGGTGTCACCATTATGCAGATGAATGCGGGCTTGGACACTGGCGATATGCTCTATAAAATCAGCACCGATATTAGTGAAGAAGATACCGCACAAACATTGCATGACCGCTTGAGTACATTAGGCTGCGATGCCTTATTAGCCACCCTTGATGGTTTACAAAAAAACGCCATAATATCTGAAAAACAAGATGAATCATTGGTGACTTACGCAGAAAAAATGCATAAAGAGGAAGCATTAATTCAATGGGAGCAACCTGCTTTAAACATTGTACGCAAAATTCAAGCCTTTAATCCCTGGCCGGTTGCCTATACAACCTTTCAAGAAAAACCATTACGAGTATGGCAAGCTCGCCAGCTAACAACGCAAGAACAGTCTGAATATGCAAATACTCAAACACAACCAGGCCTGGTCGTTGCATTAACTAAGGTGGGGTTAATTGTTGCTACTGGAGACAAACCTATTTATTTGCAACAAGTTCAACCTGCAGGCAAAAAAGCCATGAGTGCTTATGATTTTGCTCAAGCGCGTCATTTAATTGGTTATCAGTTCTGATGAGCAACAAGCAAGACAATGCTCATCATAACTCTGGGCTCAACAGTCGTTTTATTGCGTTAAAAATTTGTTTAACCGTGATTGAAAACGGCCGTTCATTGAGTCAGAGCTTGCCAGAAGGTTTAGCGCAATTTCAAGATCGTCGTGAACGTAATTTCACACAAAACTTAGTCATTGGCACTCTGCGCTGGCAAGCACGCCTAGAAGCCATTCGCGCTCAACTTCTCAAAAAGAAATTAAAAGACAAAGATGAAGATATCAATCAATTAATTCTAATTGGTCTTTATCAAATTCTGTATATGGAAACTCCCGAACATGCCGCGGTTTCTGAAACAGTTAGTGTGGTTCAAAAACTGAAAAAACCTTGGGCTAAAGCACTTGTAAATGGAGTATTACGTACCTTTTTACGTGAACAAGAAAAAATTTGTGCGGAAGTAGATCTAAAACCCGCTCAAAAATATTCGCACCCGCAGTGGTTATTTAAAGCTTTGCGTAAAGGCTACCCAGATGATTGGCAAGCCATTATGCAAGCCAATAATGAAATTGCTCCATTGACCTTACGTGTCAATACCATGAAGCAATCACGAGAAGCTTTTCTGGCGTTATTAAAAGAAGCTGAAGTGGTTGCCAAACCACACCCAACTGCACCGCAAGGTATTATTTTAGAAAGCAGTACGGACATTACTCAACTGCCAAGCTATGAAGAAGGTGGCTTTAGTGTGCAAGATGGTGCCGCACAACAGGCGGCAAATATATTGCAACCCAAACCTGGCAAACATATTTTAGATGCCTGTGCCGCACCAGGCGGTAAAACCACTCACCTTCTTGAGTTGTCCAACAATAAAGCCAAAGTATTTGCTTTAGAAAAAGCACCCGATCGCATAGATCGCTTGGCTGAAAACCTCTACCGACTGGATTTAGAAGCAGAGTATGCCGCTGGTGATGCTTCAATGCCTGAGCAATGGTGGGACAAACAACTTTTTGACAAAATTCTACTGGATGCGCCTTGTTCGGCAACAGGTATTATTCGTCGTCATCCTGATATCAAATGGCATCGAACAGAAGAAGACATTGAAGCTTTAGTCGAAACCCAAGCGAACATTTTACAAGCCTTATGGGCAACCTTAAAACCAGGTGGTCAACTCCTATACGCAACCTGCTCGGTACTTCCCCAAGAAAACACTTTGCAAATGCAACGCTTTATCGAATCCGAGACAACCGCAAGCGTGATTCCATTAGAGCTGGAATCTACCCTAACTTTTGAAACACCTGGCAATCAATATTTACCTGGCCGATTAGGAATGGATGGTTTTTTCTATTGCCTATTGAAAAAAGGCGAATAGCTCATGATTACGTCTCATATATTTGCCAAATATTGTCAGCAAATAGTAGGCGTTCAGCTCTTGGCTAACTCATCCAGTTATATAAAAAATTTGTTAGCCACGCTTGTGATGATTATGGGGTTACTGTCTAGTCATGCTGGTTGGGCTAACAACGAAATTGTTATTCTTAATGTTTCTGACTACCAAAAAGACAAACAACTGCTTCTCGATTCGGAATCTGTTTTTAATCTACCCGACGAAGTTATTGAAGCCATTCATCATGAAGTGCCACTCAGCTTTAAAACTCAAATAGAGTTAACCGAAGCAAGCAGCATTTTAGGGTTTGAATACCAACGTACACGCTCTTTAATAGAATATCGAACCGTGCTTTACGCTTATGGCGTTAATAGAGTCTACTCTCTCTACAATAATCGCAATCAAAAAACGCAAACCTTTAAGACCTTAGAAGAGGCATTAAAAACGCTGGCCACTTTAAAGGCTTTTCCGATTGCCAATCTTTTAGAATTACACTCTAAACAGCGTTATACTTTACGAATGCGTATATCTTTGGATTACTGGAACTTACCCGCCCCATTGATATTGCGTGCGCTATTTACACCTTATTGGCAACTAGATAGCCAATGGTTAGAAACCACCTTAACGACACCACTGAGCTGGCAATGAATGCATTTTTTCGTTATTTAAAACAATACGGTTGGTTAACGTTACTTTCTAGCTTACTACTCATTGCTTTAGTCATTATGAGCCAGACATTGCAAAATGCCTCTAGCTTTGCTGACACTTACTCTGCCCTTCTGTTTTTTACCTTTGGTGGCGTTTCTCTACTTCTGTTTATTCTATTCCGTACTGTTTTCAAGCTTGTTAGACAATACAAGCGAAAAGTACCAGGAAGCAAAGTTACCGTTCGTTTGACGCTTATTTCAACCCTATTAATGAGTATCCCTACGGCCATTATTTTCTATTTCTCGTTGACCTTTATTCAACAAGGTATCAATCAGTGGTTTGATGTAAAAACAGAAGTGGCGTTGGACAATGCCGCGTCTTTAGCCAGAATTTCATTAGATAATAAAACCCGTGACAGTCTAAACTTTACCCTATCGATTGCTAAGGCAAATCGTGATTTAATCACAACGTCGCCTAGTGATGCTGTCAATACCATACGAACCCAGTTAAATGCGCAAGAAGTCGCTCTTTATAATGCCAATCAACAGCTAATTGCTTTTAGTAGCCAGTATGGCGTGAACATTCTGCCAGACACACCAGGTGCCAATCTCTTTCAACAAATTCGTAATAATAAAACCTATGCCGCACTTGAAAGCAGGCCTAGTGCAACAGTCCAAGAAAGCTTTATTAGAGTAGTAATCCCTATTTCAGACACCTTGCTAAGCACCCAGTATGCTTTGCAAGTTATTTTTCCAGTCTCTTCCGATATTATTTTACTTGCTGAGTCTGTTGGTATTGCATCTGGCCAATATAAAGAACTCTCCTATTTAAAAGGACCTTTAATCACCAGCTTTGTTCTCGTTCTGTTTATGGTTGTACTCCTTACCTTAGTCACCGCATCTCTATTTACCATTCAAGCTGTGCAAAATTTCACACGTCCTATTCGTACGCTCGCTAAGGGCACTAAAGCGGTCTCCAAGGGAGATTATTCGGTAAAAATGCCTGCACCTGAAAACAATGAATTTGGTGATTTGATTCAGTCTTTTAACGATATGATTCAACGAATTTCTAAAGCACGAAACGATATTAAGCTTGGACACCAACAAACAGAGGTACAAAAACTCTACTTGCAAGCCATTATCAAAAATCTCTCCAGTGGAGTTATCACTTTAGATATGCACTATCGCATTCGCACCATTAATGATTCAGTTCAAGAAATTCTCAATGTCGATTTAAAACGCCACATTGGTAAAAAAATTATTGAGGTAATCGATAGAGAAGACAGCGCCCACTTAGAAGAATTGATACATAAAATTGTACCTAAATTTGAAACCAGCTCTAAACCTTGGTCTTTACAACTGGATTTTGCTTGTAAGAAGGGGCAAAAAATTCTTCTAATTCATGGCTCGACTTTACCCAGTATTGATCAAAAAATTGGCGGTTATGTTATTGTTATTGATGATATAACCGAACTGGTGCAAGCACAGCTGAATGCGGCTTGGAGTGATGTTGCTCGACGTTTGGCGCATGAGATCAAAAACCCACTTACCCCCATTCAACTCTCTGCAGAACGTTTAAAATTTAAACTACACAACAAATTAGACGAAGCTGACCAATCGCTACTTTCTCGCATGACTGAAACCATTACCGAACAGGTTTCTGCCATGCAAAAGCTAGTACAGGCTTTTAGTGATTACGCCAACACTCCCGAGACAGAACTACACCCAACTCAAATCAACAAACTCATTGCCAATATCGCAGAGATGTACCGTGATCCAGATGCTTTATGGAGAGTGTATGCAAACTTGGACGAAAACTGCCCTAAAATCCTAGCCGATAATTCTCGACTGCGTCAGCTGCTGCATAACTTAATTAAGAACGCAATCGAAGCGACTGAGAATACCATTCTGCCAAAAATCACTCTAACAACTTCTTGTGAAGAAACAGACTGGATTACCTTGTCTATTTGTGACAATGGACCAGGTATCCCTGAAGAAGCTCAAAATTGGATTTTTGAACCCTATGCCACCGACAAACCAAAAGGCACTGGCTTGGGCCTCGCCGTGGTTCGTAAAGTTGTAGAAGAACATCATGGTTTAATCACCTTAAAGTCTTCACCCCAGACGGGAACGTGTTTTATAATTAAACTACCTAAAATTTCAAGTGAGCGTGAATGAAACCTGGCAAATTATTAATTGTGGATGATGAAAAAGATATTCGCAGCCTAATGAAGGAAATCTTTATCGAAGAAGGTTATCAAGTTGAAACCGCTGCAAATGGTGTTCAAGCACAAAATGCATGGCGTAGTTTTTTACCTGATATTATCTTTTTAGATGTCTGGATGCCAGATATAGACGGAATTTCTCTACTCAAACAGATGCAAGAAGAAGGCATTTTAGAAAACAGCAAAGTCATCATGATGTCGGGACATGGCACTATTGAAACCGCCATTGAAGCGACCCGTTTAGGCGCTTATGATTTTTTAGAAAAACCACTTTCACTGGCTAAGCTGATTGTTACCGCGGAGCGAGCGCTTGAACACAATCAGCTTAATCAAGAAAACCGCCAGCTAAAACAGAAACAACCAGACCAGTTTTTGCCTGTTGGCAAAAGTAAATCGGTCATCCAACTTCGTGAAACTTTAGATCGTCTATCTAAATTCACGATGCCTATTTTGGTTACTGGAGAATCAGGTACTGGAAAACATCATTTTGCCCAAGCCATTCATAAAACCAGTCAACGCAATGAATACACTATATCAGAGTATTACGCATTGGATTTTAACCAACTATGTCAGCCTGAAAACTCAGATAAACTCACCAAAGCTTTAAGAGAGGTTCATCAGGGAACTCTGGTTATATCCAATATTGAAAAACTCTCAGAAGATGCACAAACCCTGCTGGCTAATGTTGTTTTAAAGCAGAGTTATCAAGTAGACAGTTTAGCCGAACCTGTAGCCATTGATATTCGAGTCATCGCCTTAACCAAAGTCGATTTGGACAATGCTGTGGAAAATTTGAACTTCAGAGAAGACCTATACCAACGCCTAAAAGTCATGCCAATAAATATACCGGCTTTGCGCCAACACACTGAAGACATTCCTGAATTAATTGAATACTTCGTGAACTACTTTGTGACTCATGAAGGGCTTGAATACCGCCATTTTAGCGTCCCTGCACAAAACACTTTGCGCCAACATACTTGGCCCGGCAACCTCAAAGAACTAAAAAACTTAATTCAAAGACTGCTTATTTTAGGCAACGGCGAAGTCAACGATGAAGAAACCAAAGCTCTGTTAATAAAATCACAAAAAAACAGTTCATTAAGAGAAGTTGTAGACACAAACCTCTCTTTAAAGGCGGCAAAAGAACAATTTGAAGCATGTTACCTAAGCCAATTGCTTAGAGAAACCAGTGGTAATGTTTCCGAAACAGCCAAGCGTTCCGGAGTAGATAGAACCAATTTGTACCGTAAATTAAAAGCGCTTGGAATCGATCCAAAAAACCCGAAATAATGGGTGTAAAATAATTCAAGTACTTCGTTGACGTGTTGAGCGTGCAACGTACTAAGAAGACCAATCCAAGCATTGCTTGGATTAACTTTTGTGAGGCGAGTGTATAGTGATAGGTACCATCTATAGCAACACTTTACTCCGTTAATGTTGAGATGATAAAACATAATGAATATTGTGATATTGGGAGCAGGCCAGGTTGGTTCTTCTCTGGCAGAACTTTTAGCTCAAGAAAGCAATGACGTCACCGTTGTTGACTTAGACCGCCTTAATTTACAAAGGTTACAAGACAGGCTCGATATTCGTACCGTTATCGGCCATGCTTCGCACCCTGATATCCTTGCTCAAGCGAGATTAGAAGACGCTGACATGCTCGTTGCGGCAACTCAAGATGATGAAACCAATATTTTGGCCTGCCACATAGCACACAGCATGTACAAAACGGGCAAAAAGATAGCCCGTGTACGCAGCAGTAGCTACCTTGAACATCCCGAACTGTTTGACAGTAAAGACAATATTAATGCAATTCCAATCGATGTATTGATTAGCCCTGAATCACTAGTAACAGATTATATACTCCAGCTTATTAATTATCCTGGCTCCTTACAGGTGATTGACTTTGCTGAAGGTAAGGTGCGTTTAGTTGCAGTACGAGCTTATGCTGAAGGCTTGTTAGTTGGTAAAAAGATTTGCTCTTTAAGTCAGTATCTGCCACAAAACATCAAAACACGTATTGTTGCACTTTACCGCCGAAATAAAGTTGTTATGCCGACTGGTGACACGATTATTAAAGCGGGAGATGAAGTCTTTTTCTTAGCTAAAACGGAACACATTTCCATTATTGTTAATGAATTGCGTCGAAGCAAAGCTAAACCATCTCGTAAAATTATGATTGGTGGTGGCGGTAATATTGGCTTTAGCCTCGCTCAAGCCTTAGAGGGCAATCATCAAGTCAAGGTGATTGACCGCAACCTAGAACAAGCTCGTGAAATCGCAGAGTCTCTTGAACACACAATTGTCATTCATGGCGATGTTTCTGATAAAGATTTATTGCTTGAAGAAAACATTGATGAAATCGACCTCTTTATATCCGTGACCAATAATGATGAGGCCAATATTATCTCTGGTATGCTTGCAAAAAAACTTGGGGTTCGCAGAGTAATATCGTTAGTTAACAAACAGTCATACGTTGAACTTATTCAAAGAAACAGTATTGATGTAGCGATTTCTGCAGATAGTATTACCACCAGTCACTTATTGCGTTATACACGCAAAGGCGACACAGTTAAAGTAGCCACTCTTCGCAAAGGCGCGGCCGAAGCTATGGAAGTGATTGCGCATGGAAGTGAAAACACTTCAGAAATCATTGGTAAGAAAGTGGGTGAAATTCAATGGCCTAGTGATATTACCGTAGGCTGCATTATCCGTGAAGATGAGGTTATTATTGCGCACCGTTCTCTAGAGATCTTAGCAGAAGATCATATTATCCTTTTTTTAAGTAACTCTGAAAATTCGGCTGAAATTGCTCAACTCTTCTCTCCCGAAGAAAAACGCAGTTGGTTTAGTTAATATCAAAATAAGTCATCAATAATTATGCATTCTAAAATTATATTCAAAGTCTTTGGACTGCTACTTATGGTCTATAGTATCAGCCTGTTACCGCCTATTATGGTAGCCGCATACTATCAAGATGGCGGGCTATATGCCTTTAGTGGCGTACTAATTGGCGTATTATTAACAGGGTTATTAATTTGGTATCCGGTTCGCAATCATTCCAGAGAACTCAAGATTCGCGATGGCTTTTTAATTGTGGTCATGTTCTGGACCGTACTGGGTTTAGCAGGTGCTTTACCGTTTTATTTAGCCAAAGATGTGCCATTGAGTTTAACCGATGCCATATTTGAATCTTTTTCAGGCCTGACTACCACAGGTGCAACCGTTATTGTCGGTTTAGATAGTCTACCCCATGCCATACTTTGGTATCGCCAACAGTTACAGTGGATGGGCGGTATGGGTATTATCGTTTTAGCCGTTGCCATCTTGCCTATGCTTGGCATTGGGGGCATGCAGCTCTATCGTGCGGAAACACCTGGACCAATTAAAGACTCTAAAATTGCACCACGTATTTCTGAAACTGCCAAAGCGCTATGGTACATCTACCTGGGGTTAACCATAGCTTGTGCTGTTAGTTATTGGATGGCTGGCATGAATTGGTTTGATGCTTTTAGCCATAGTTTTTCAACCGTGGCTATTGGCGGGTTCTCCACTCACGATGCTAGTATTGGTTACTTTAACAACATCAACATTGAAATCGTTGCGATTATTTTTATGTTCTTATCTGCTGTTAACTTTGCATTGCATTTTACGGCATTTCGAAGCCTGAGTGGCTATGCCTATTTTCACGACCCTGAATTTAAAGTGTATGCAGGCTTGTTACTTGGCGCGGCTGCAATTGTAACCACCTATCTCTATTTTCAAAATGTCTATCCAACTTGGGAAGAATCCCTACGCTACGGCCTATTTCAGACCGTGTCTCTAGCCACAACTACAGGCTATGCCAATGCAGACTTCTCTGCTTGGCCTGGATTCCTGCCTATCCTACTCATCTTTATGAGTTTTATTGGAGGTAGCGCTGGTTCAACAGCAGGGGGAATGAAAGTGATTCGTTTTATCTTGTTGTTCAAACAAGGTATGCGAGAAATATCAGGCCTGCTTCACCCAAATGCAATTATGCCAGTTAAACTCAGTGGTAAAAGTATCCCAGAAAAAGTCATGACCGCGGTTTGGGGCTTTTTCTCGGTTTACGTTTTTACGTTTGCCATCTTAATGCTAACAATCATGGCGCTGGGTGTGGATCAAGTCACTGCATTTTCTGCGATTGCTGCGATGATGAATAACTTAGGCCCCGGTTTAGGTGAAGTAGCGGCGAATTTTCAGTCAATGAGTGATCCTGTTAAATGGGTGTTAACCTTTGCCATGTTATTAGGGCGACTTGAAATATTTACCCTTTTAGTTCTATTTACAGCCGCTTTCTGGCGCAAATAAGCAGTAAAATTTATGACCAATAGCACCGCACAAAAATGGGATGAAAAGTATAAAACGGCCACGTTGCAAACACCTGCTAACCCTTGCTTTGTGCTCAAACAACATAGTCGTTTACTGCCCTTTCATGGACAAGCCCTTGAGCTTGCTTGTGGTTTAGGTGGTAATGCCCGTTTCTTAGCGCAGTGTGGGCTTAAAACTCACGCTTGGGATATTTCTGACAACGCTCTTACCATACTCAATAATTGGGCAAGTCTCAATCAATTACCCATCACGCCATTGCTTACCGATTTGCAGCAGATGATTCTGCCTTATCAGCAGTATGATGTCATCGTAGTCAGTCGTTATTTAGATAGAAATCAATTTAGCGCCATTGCTGACGCACTAAAACCCAATGGTTTGCTGTTTTATCAGACGTTTCTTGCTCCAGTGCAAGAAAATGCACCACAAAACCCAGACTTTTATCTAAAAACCAATGAACTCAACCAGGCCTGGTCAAATTTAGAAACGCTTGTGTATGGAGAAGGTTGGTTGCCAAATGAAAACCGCTCTTCTTCCAAAGCAAAACAAGAAGAAGAAACGGAAACAAGCAAACAGCGCTACGCTTGGTACGTTGGCCGTAAAAAGTGAAATCTTTTGTATATGGTTGGTCACCAACTACCATTGGGCTCTGGCTTGCCATCATTGGCACAGGCCTATTTTCAATCAAATCCATCTTTATCAAACTCGCCTATGCCGAAGGTTTAAATACCGACAGTGTGCTGATGTTAAGAATGGCTATTGCACTGCCGATTTATTTAACTGTTTTAATTTGGTTAACAAAAAAACAAACCGTTCCAGACAACCTGTCTCAAAAATGGATTAAAATCGCCTTTTTAGGCTTTATCGGTTACTACCTCTCCTCTTGGTTCGATCTTAAAGGCCTAGAGATGATCAGCGCTCAATTAGAGCGTTTAACGCTGTTTACCTACCCAATCATGGTTGCTCTTTTAGGTGCGTGGTTTTTCAAAACACCCCTGACTCGTAAAATCATCGTATCGCTTTTCATTACTTATCTAGGCTTATGGATTGTCTTTTATAAAGAGCTTTCTATCACGGGCGACAATGTGCCTTTAGGTACATTACTAGTAGCATTAGCGGCACTCTCTTTCTCTTTTTATGTGCTATTTGGTAAACAAGAGATTCAAAAAATAGGCAGTGTTTGGTTTACAGGCCTGGCCATGAGCATTTCAAGCATCTTTGTACTGATTCATTTTGCGTTGTTCAACGACTATGCCGATTTAACCGTTTCACCCATGGCTTGGCTCTGGCTTATTTTATTGGCGATTTTCAGTACCGTGATACCCAGCTTTATGATTAGCGAAGCCATCCATAAAATTGGCCCAGCTCAAACTGGCATTATTGGCACTTTAGGCCCGATTATGACAATGGGATTAGCCATCTGGATTCTAAACGAACCCTTTACCCTGTGGCATGCAGTAGGTATGTTATTTGTTCTAGGCGGGGTTTCTTTACTGAGTTATAAACGAAACAGTTAAAATTAAAGCAACCAAGCTTGGTTACTTCTTGTAAATGTTTTCAAAACCAGGGGGCGGTTTACGATAACGTTTGTATGACCATAGGTATTGATCTGGTGCAAGCGCAATACATTGTTCTACACCGTTGTTAAGTGCTTTGGTTGCTTCTAGCGAATCTTCACTTGCCAGCTTTTCATCGGCAGGTAATACGTGTAAAACATAACCTTGTGCTTTAGGCAGGCGCTGCATCACCACAAATAAACAGGCACAATCGGTTTTTTGAATCAATTTACTAACCAAAGTCATGGTTCTGGCAGGCCTGCCAAAAAACGGTGCATATTCACCTCCAGACTCGCCAGGGTCTTGATCTGGCAAAATAACAGTAACTTCATTATTCTTCAACGACTTCATTAAAGTTCTCACCCCTCTGACATCAGTTGGTGCTAGTTTGGCACCAAATCGCCCGCGTGCTTTCACCATAAACCCTTCTACAGATGGAATATTAGGTGAGCGATATAAAAAAGTGGAAGGGTATAAAGCGGAAAGATAAGTCCCAATTAACTCCCAAGAACCTTGATGAGGGCCCAAAAAAATCACTCCCTTACCTTTCGCTACAGCTTGGTCAATGAGTTCCTGCCCTTTAACCTCGGTTACTAAACGGACAAGTTTATGACCATCCCAGCACCAAGCGGGACCTAATTCCAAAGTCGCTTTCGCTGTTTCGATTAGATTAGATTTGAGTAAAGCCGTTTGCTGTTTTTTAGATAAATTCGTATAAACATGACTTAAATTAATTTGTGCAACCCGACGGTTTTCATTTGGAATCCAAAATAAAAGATAACCAAGCCCAGCGCCCAAAATCTGATTAAAACGTAATGGAAACCAACTAAAAAAAACCACTAATCCTTTTAGAATCGCACCTAACCAGGCCTGGTCATTCACTGTTTTTTTAGACTTTCTACTCATTATTTATCGCTTTTATCGGCTAATTCAACACTTGGTTCAAGTGCCGCCTTACCTTCGTGATTATCATCGGCAATCAACGGCTGCATCGCTCGCCATAAATTAGCATAGAGGTGTTTATTCTTTTTCTCTTGTTCCAGAAGCAGTGCTTTGGTTTCTGCTCTTGCTTGAGGTTTAGCGTAGCAAGCTGGGCAATTATCTTCTATAACTGGCAGGTCAGCAGAGACAGCAAAATCTCGTGTTTGGTTTTCACGCACTCTCACCAACGGGCGAATAATACGAACATCCCCATCGTCATTTAAATAATGCGCTTTCATTGTTCGCAGTTGCCCTGCATTAAAAGCGGACATAATAAAGCTTTCCGCCAAATCATCTAAATGTTGTGCCAGAGCCAAGACGTTATAACCCTCTCTGCGACAAGTGCTATATAAAATGCCACGTTTTTGACGTGCACAAAAACTGCAAAAAGAGTCACCCTTCATATGCTGATCCGCCATGCCCACCATATCTTCTGACTCATAAAAATAGGGCACATCCATTTTGGCACACCACGCTTTAAGTGGCGAAGGATCAAAACCTGGAATTTCGGGGTCAATAGTGCAGGCTGCCAATTCAAATTTAACCGGTGCATGACGTTGCAGGTGTTTTAAAATCACCAAAAGTGCCATAGAATCTTTACCACCAGACAGCCCAAGCAAAACTCTATCTCCATCACGCAACATCTTATATTGCGCCATCGCTCTGCCAACTGGTTTCATAATCGCCTTAGGTGGTTTTATCCAATCTTTGGTACGCTCTTTTTTAGTTAACTTCTTTTCTGTAACGTCTGTCATAACTTCAACCTTTTTCAATTGCGCTATTTTACACTGGCAAACAGATAACCCCAAAAGAAGTTAAGCAAACTGCTTCGTTTATAAATGCTTTGATGTAAACTTGGACTAATGATCATGAGAACTTTGAGAAAATTATGCGTTTGTTAATACCCATTATCCTACTGTTTTTAAACTTTTACAGTGTAAACTGCTGGGCAAACACGGTTGCTAAAACGAGTAATAACCAGGCCTGGTTGGTTTCTAAGCCTCTTAATATTGATAATATGAATATCAGTGGTATAGCCATAAATAAAAGTTGGATGTTTTTGGCAAGCGACGAAGGCAATCAGATTGAAGTTTTAAAAAGGGCTAAAAATCATCAGTGGCAACCTCACAAACTGATTACCTTAACCGACAAATCTAATGAGATTGATATTGAAGCCTTAGCTTGGAAGAAGCCGTATTTATATGCTTTGGGTTCACACAGCGCCAAACGTAAAAAAATCAAAGCAGGCCTGTCTGAAAAAGAGAATATAAAACGTTTACAAAAAGTCTATCCTGAACCAGACAGACAACAGCTATTTAGAATAGAGTTGGATAATCAATCCAACGTTCGTCAAATTAACTCACTCTCTTTAACCGCTGAACTATCAAAACACCCAATATTAAAGTCGTTTGTCGGCATTCCAAGCAAAGAGAATGGCATCGATATTGAAGGCCTAGCCATTGATAAAAAAGGCCGCTTATTGCTTGGGTTTAGAGGCCCAGTTTTACGAGGTAATATCGTGCCTGTTTTACGCTTAAAGTTGGCTAAAAAAACATTTAGAGTGAAAAAACAACAAACACGTTACTTAACTCTTGCTGGCAACGGCATAAGAGGAATGTCAGAAATGGGCAATCAATTTCTGATTTTAACTGGTGCGGTGGGCGACCAAACCTCGCCTTATCAAGTCTTTGTTTGGAATGGTGAGGATTCGATACAAAATAAAGATTCTAATCAACAAAACTTACGTCATTTATGCGATTTACCTAGTTCACAAGGTAAACCAGAAGGCATTCAATTCATTCAAAAAACCAGCCAATCCATTCAATTTGTTGTTGTGCAAGACGGTTTAATAAATGGTCAACCTAGCCAATTTGAATGTGCTATTCGTTAAACCAATGATGCATCAGCTCAATAGAAAATAGGTAAATAGTTAAGGATGACGTTGTTGTAACAAATGCATCAATTGATTTTGCCAAGCCTTGGAAAGCGCTGGATGTTCTAAGGCCTTTTCGAGCAAACACCAATCCTTATCTGTACTAGGCTTATGTTTGGCTAAAAACAGTTTTTGAATTGTGATTTTTGGATATTTTTTATCTTTGTTGCTGTCTTTATTGCGAGTTAACCAAGTAACCGATTGGCCTTTTTGTAACTCACCTGTACCAAGCACTCGGCAATAAAACCCAACACGACCACTGTCGCTATAGGCTTGCAAAAACTTTCCTGTTTGCCAATTGGTATTGTCGGCAGCTAAAGCATCCAGTTTCCAACACGGTGATCTAGGCTGTGTCACCTCCAACAAAACCGAACCAATTTGTAAACGGTCGCCTAAACACACCTGCGCTTCATCAATATCGTCAATAGTGAGGTTTTCACCTAAAAAACCGTAAGGCTCACTGATTTCAAATCGCATATAGGCATTGCTTGGCAAAATTAATACTGCTTTTTCCTCACCACCGTGGTTTTTGGTATCAACCTGCTCATCACCTTGCAGGCCTGTTTCAGTTAACTGCAACGCTCCTGTAACCGCTTCTTTGTGAATAGCAGTAAAAGTGCCGTTACGCCATGGTTGCTCTTTACGTTGACCTATATTGAGTGAAACAATCTTCATAGTTATGTCCTTCAATTAAACGACAACCTTAAACAACCAGGCCTGGTAATTCACTTTTAGCCAGTAAACAAAAGCTTTTAATATGCGAAATCAAGCTAAAACAAATTAGGGATATTTTTATAAAGAATAAACGCACCCATTAACACCAAAAACAGGGCAAAGCCGCGCTTTAATTGCTGTTGATTCACCTTGCTACTAATCTTATGGCCTAACCAGCCGCCCACCACACCAATGATGGAGAATATCCAAATAATTTGCCAATCAATACTTAGGTTGAGGGTTTCTAAAACACCTAAATATCCAATAAAACCAGCAAACGACTTAACAGAGATAATCACCAAACTGGTACCTACCGCTAAGCGCATAGACAAACCACCTAGCAGAACTAAAGCAGGAATAATGAGAAACCCACCCCCAACGCCAACCAGGCCTGTTACCGCGCCTACAACAAAACCATCAATGGCAATTTTGCTCATGCCGCGCTCTGCGTGCTCTTTATCTGCTTCGTCCAACTTCATTGGTTTAAACATAAGATAAGATGCGGCCAAAAGCAGAACCGAAAATATCAACATTTGCAAAGCATCACTGACAAAGTGCGCCAACCATGCACCCACCACCGCACCAACCATACCTGGAACACCAAACAGAATGACTGTGCGCCATTTCACCAGTTTTTGCCTAGCGTACGGGATAGCTGAAAACAGACTGATAACCCCAACAATCATCAAAGATCCGGCAATAGCCACTTTGGTTTCTTGACCCACTAAATAGGTTAAAACCGGTACGGTTAAAATTGAACCACCTGAACCTAACAGACCTAATGTCACACCAATGAAAAGCGCTCCAATCCAAGCTAAAACCATTTAATTTGCCTTTCTTTTTAAGAACACACCCGACTCTATGTGGTGCGTATACGGAAATTGGTCAAACAAAGCCGTTTCTATAATGTCATGCGTTTGTTGAATCGATTGTAAATCCACCGCTAAGGTTTCAGGGTTACAGGAGATATAAATAATTTGGTCAAACTCCGTGACCATTTTGCGGGTTAAGTCATCCAAACCTGAACGTGGAGGATCAACAAAAATGGTTTGAAAATCGTAACCTTTCAAATCAATCTCTTTCAGTCTAAAAAACTCTTGTCCTTGTAACGCAGCACTGATTTCTTCAGCCGCCATCTTAATGACAGTGACATTTTCAACCTGATTGGCGGCTATGTTGTATTTTGCAGAAGCAACGGATGTTTTAGAGATTTCTGTAGCCAATACACGATTATAATGCTCGGCCAAAGCAATCGAGAAATGTCCGTTACCGCAATAGAGTTCAATTAAGTCACCCTTTGCATTTTTTGACATTTTACGAGCCCAAGACAACATATTTTGTGCCATCTCCGCATTAGGCTGAGTAAAGCTATTTTCTACTTGCTGGTAAATAAAGGTTTTGCCGTCTACGTTCAGTTTCTCAACCACAAAATCTTCATCTAAAACAATTTTTTGTTTACGTGCTCGGCCAATAATATGGGTAATTGCTAGCTTTGCTTTTAGGGCATTCGCCGCATCTAACCAGGCCTGGTCATCTGCAATTGATTTACGGTAAATCAATGTCACTAACATTTGACCACTTAATGTGGCTAAAAAATCAATTTGAAAAAGGCGCTCTCTCAATACAGGTTTTTGAGTAATTTCTTCCATCAATATTGGCATTAAATTGGCAATGGATTTAATCGCCATTGGGCACTGCTTAATCGCCACCTTCTCTTTGGTCTCTTGATTAAACATTATGTAATCAGATTGATTGCCTTCATGCCAAATACGAAACTCGGCTCTAGCCCGATAGTGTTCTGGGGAAGAGGCAAAAACCGATTGAGGTAAACTTCGTGCCGATGCTGGCAGTAGATCATTTAATCGATCGACTTTATCCGCTAATTGAGAATCATATTGTTCAGGAAAAACTTGGCAGAGCATAAAATTTACATCTATGTTTTCAATAAAGCGCTAATTATAGCAATTTAAAACCTTCAAATTTATATTTACAACCTCGCTTGAAATTGCATCAAAATATACCTTTATTGTTGTGTTAATGCTCTACCTAAGCCATAAAAAACCTAAATAATTACCGAGAATATTCAAATTGTAATGACTTCATTAAAAAGAGTACCCTACGCCTAAATTAAGTGTTGTAGATGAAATACGAGTTTTAGCCGAATCCACCGAATATTTCATACCTGTTAGGTCTACATTCAACTTATCCATTGTCAGTTCAGCGTAATTCACACCCAACGTAAAATACAAACTTGGTTCAATCGTAAAATAACCTATTGAATCAAAACCAATCTCTTTTTTTGTTCTAAGCGGCATATATCTCATGCCTAAACCATATGAATAATAGTCACCTGATGTACTGTAAGCCATTTTTAATGGCGAATTTTTCACCTCAATCCTTTGGGTTGCATAACTCACTTCTCCATACACCGATGTTATTGGGTTTAGGCTTTTACTAAACAGTAATTTAGGGCCAATTTTATATGCAGTTAACTCGGTATCTGAGGCAATAAAATCAACCGAAGAAGTTGTACCAAAAGGCACGGTTGTAGTTGTGCTTGATGTGCTGGATGAATCGCCTGTACCATTGTTACCAATGTAAGGAAGAGCGATTCCTAAAGAGACACCTAATGCCAAGTAATCAAACTCGCTCTCTTTAAACACATCGTAACCTAGTGTTAACTGAGCATCGATGCCATCCCAAGAATAGTCAGTATTTGGCAAGGAGATATCACCACCACCAATCGTGCTTAAGCTATTATTCTCATTCTGAAACTTACCAGATGTATAGGTACTTAAACTGTAATTATAAAAGACATCACTTTTAAACAAGTTCGCATGGTTTTCTTTCAAGGTCAGAACATTAACTGAAGATTCAATCGCACTTTCCAGTCCAAAAATTCCAGCTTGCATACTCATTGTTCCAGACCCCATCTGAATCTCAGAAGCCTGTGCTTGATTAAAACTTCCAAAAGCAAAAAGCATTACTCCACCAGCTAAAGAGCCCAGTGTTTTAAATTGTTGTTTATCTATAAAAAACATAATTTTATCATCCTTAATAAGTTTAATTTATGATGGTATTAGTTAAGCTAATTATACAACTTATTTACTCTTTGATTTACCAAAAAGATAAAAACCTACTAAAATAGATGGGCTTTAATCATTACTTTTGATTAATACTCTGTTCAAAAACAGAAATCGGGTAAAATACTTCATTTGGCTCAATAAAATTCATAAGATAAATTAGAATCCATAGAAGCTCATAAAAATAAAAAATGAGTCCTTTACTGGAAAAAAATTTAAAACAGCTTTAACCACTATTTCTCTTTTAATAAAACATAAAATCGGTACACCATGACAAATCGCACAAAACGCATTGAAACATTACGCAATCTTCTTAAAGAACGTGTTGTCGTTCTTGATGGCGCCATGGGAACAATGATTCAAAACCTAAATCTGACTGAAGAAGATTTTCGTGGTGAACGTTTTGCCGACTATCACATGGATATCAAAGGTAATAACGATATTCTTGTCATTACCAAGCCCGATGTTATTCGTGATATTCACCTTGAGTTTTTGCGCAAAGGTGCCGATATTCTTGAGACCAACTCATTTAACGCTACCACCATTGCACAAGCCGATTACGACATGCAGGAGTATGTTAGTGAGATTAATTTGGCGGCCGCAAAAGTGGCACGAGAAGCGTGTGATATTGCTGAACAAGAAGATGGTAAACCAAGATTTGTTACCGGTGTGTTAGGGCCAACCAACCGTACCGCCTCTATTTCACCTGACGTCAATGATCCCGGCTTCCGTAATACCTCATTTGATGAACTGGTCACGGCCTACAAACAAGCCACCCATGCGCTTTTAGAAGGTGGCGTTGACACCATTCTGATTGAAACCATATTCGATACACTCAACGCCAAAGCCGCTATTTTTGCAGTAAAAGAGGTGGAAGATGAAGTCGGTTATGAGATTCCGATTCAACTTTCTGGAACCATTACCGACGCTTCTGGCCGTACATTATCGGGTCAAACCACCGAAGCCTTTTACAATGCCGTTGCGCATGCTGAACCACTTTCAGTTGGACTTAACTGTGCATTAGGCCCTCAAGAGCTGCGCCCTTATGTAGAAGAGTTAAGCCGTGTTTGTGAAACCTATGTGTCTATTCACCCTAATGCAGGCCTGCCTAATGAATTTGGTGAGTATGACGAAACCCCAGAACAAATGGCTGAAGAGATTGACGTTTGGGCCAAACGTGGTTGGATAAACATTATTGGTGGTTGCTGTGGTACCACACCAGACCACGTGCAAGCCATGGCAAATGCCGCCCAAGCACAACCTGCCCGCAAACTTCCAGCAATAAAACCCGCTTGTCGACTATCGGGCTTAGAACCTCTGAACATTGACGAAGACAGCCTGTTTGTTAACGTAGGTGAACGTAACAACGTAACAGGTTCAGCTCTTTTTAAACGTCTTATTATTGAAGAAAACTACGACGATGCCATTAATATCGCGGTAAAACAAGTGGAAGATGGCGCGCAGATTATAGACGTCAATATGGATGAAGGGATGCTCGATGCAAAAGCCTGCATGGTGCGTTTTCTTAACCTTTTAGCCTCTGAACCTGAAGCGTCTCGAGTGCCAATTATGGTTGACTCCTCAAAGTGGGAAGTCATTGAAGCAGGCCTGCAGTGCATTCAAGGAAAAGGCGTGGTCAACTCCATCTCCCTAAAAGAGGGAGAAGAAGCCTTTATAAAACACGCTAAATTGGTCAAAAAATACGGTGCAGCCGCCATTGTTATGGCGTTTGACGAAGAAGGTCAAGCCGATACCTTAGAGCGTAAAATTGAAATTTGTAAACGCTCCTATGAAGTCTTAACTGAAAAAGTCGGATTTTTACCGCAAGACATCATTTTTGACCCGAACATCTTTGCCGTCGCCACTGGGATTGAAGAGCACAACAACTACGGTTTAGATTTCATCAATGCAGTAACTTGGATTAAGGCTAACCTACCGTATGCCAAGATTTCGGGTGGAGTATCCAACGTCTCCTTCTCTTTCCGTGGTAACAACCCAGTTCGTGAAGCGATTCACTCCGTATTCTTATACTATGCCATAAAAGAAGGCATGGACATGGGGATTGTAAATGCTGGGCAAATGGCGATTTACGATGACCTACCAGAAAAACTACGTTTAGCCGTAGAAGACGTCATTCTCAACAAAGACCCAGAAGCAGGCGAACGCTTACTGGATATTGCCGCTGAATTCTTGGGCGATGGTTCTGCCGCCTCTAAAGAAGCCGATTTGTCTTGGCGTGAAGCATCCGTAGAAAAACGCCTAGAACACTCGCTGGTAAAAGGAATTACCGATTTCATCGAAGAAGACACCGAAGAAGCTCGTGTCAAACTCGGGGCCCCAATCAATGTTATTGAAGGGCCTCTAATGGACGGCATGAACGTGGTGGGTGACCTGTTTGGCTCAGGGAAAATGTTCCTGCCACAGGTAGTAAAATCTGCTCGTGTAATGAAACGCGCCGTGGCTTATCTTGACCCATTCTTAGCCGCTGAAAAATCTTCTGGACGTGTGCAAGGTAAAATCGTCATGGCGACCGTAAAGGGCGATGTTCACGACATTGGTAAAAACATTGTAGGCGTAGTTTTACAATGTAATAACTTTGAGGTGATTGACCTTGGTGTCATGGTACCCGCCGAGAAAATCTTAGATACCGCAATCGAACAAGGTGCAAACGTCATTGGTCTATCTGGGCTAATCACCCCTTCGCTTGAAGAGATGGTAAATGTGGCTAAGTTGATGAAAGAACGCAATATGGATTTACCGCTATTAATTGGCGGCGCAACCACATCCAAAGCACATACTGCAGTTAAGATTGAACCTCAATATGACCACCCTGTGGTTTACGTTAAAGATGCCTCTCGTGCAGTAGGTGTGGCACAAAGCTTAATTTCTGCCGACCTAAAAGAAGAGTTTGCCAGTAAAGTCCGTGCCGAATATGAAACCGTGCGTGAAGAACGTAAAGCACGTGCGAAACAAGTTCGCCGTATCCCCATTAATAAAGCGCGAGAAAACCCATCGTTAACTGACCAGGCCTGGTCAGATTACACTCCGGTTAAACCGACCTTCTTGGGCACAAAAGTCTTGGAAGACTTCCCTCTTGAAACACTATTAGAACGTTTCGATTGGTCGCCATTCTTCCAATCGTGGGAACTACACGGTCTTTATCCTCGCATTTTAGAAGATAAAGTCGTCGGTGAAGAAGCCAAAAAAGTCTTTGCCGATGCACAAGTAATGCTGAAGAAAATCATTGATGAAAAATGGTTAACCGCCAAAGCCGTGTACGGTTTTTACCCAGCTAACCGTGTGGGTGACGACATTGAAGTCTATGCGGATGAAACGCGTTCAGAAGTGATTCACAAATTCCACCACATTCGCCAACAGGCGGAGAAAAAGCGTGGGGGAGCCAACAACTGTCTATCTGACTTTATTGCCTCTAAAGAGTCAGGTATTGCCGACTACATTGGTTTCTTTGCTGTTACTGCTGGGATTGGCATTGACGAACACATTGAACGTTTTGAAGCCAATCACGACGATTATCAATCGATTATGCTAAAAGCCTTAGCCGACCGTTTTGCCGAAGCCTTTGCCGAAACGCTACATGAAATCGTGCGTACCTCAGACTGGGGTTATGCGCCAGATGAAAAACTGGATAACGAAGACTTAATCAAAGAACGTTACCAAGGCATTCGCCCAGCAGCAGGCTACCCTGCTTGCCCAGACCACACTGAAAAAGGCACGCTTTGGGAACTTCTTAAACCAGATGAAAAAATCGGCTTAGAAATCACCAGCAGTTACGCCATGACGCCAACCGCAGCAGTTTCAGGAACCTACTTTGCACATCCAGAATCTCGCTATTTTGGTGTCGGCTCAGTCGGTCGTGACCAAGTAGAAGACTATGCAGTGCGTAAAGGCTGGTCAATTGAAGAAGCTGAGAAATGGTTAGCACCAAACTTAGGTTATGATCCAGAAGATTTTGCGCAGTAAAACAAGTTAGTGTATTTTGTTATTGAAAAACTTTATTAAGGTAACTAAATGAATAACACACTAGATTATTCTTCACTGCAAAAAGCAGTTACAAGGCTTGAAGAAAGCCTGAATGTGGTTGAAGAATATAAAACATCTGAACAACCACAACTGATTCGTACTTTAATTTCAGGAGTGGTTCAGCATTTTGAGTTTACCTACGAACTCAGCTGGAAATTTATAAAACGCTGGCTTGGCGAAAACTTAGGAAAAAGCCAAGTGGATGGGCTTTCTCGCCAAGAGCTGTTTCGTTTAGCCGCAGAATACCAATTGATTGATTCCGTAGAAAACTGGATGTTATTCCACCGTGCGCGTAATGAAACCAGTCATACCTACAATGAAAATACCGCAGACGAGGTCTTTAAAGTTGCCGTGCAATTCCTACCTGAAGCCACTAAGCTTCTTAACGCTCTAAAGTCTAAAGACTAAGCATGCTGCAACTTTCTGAAACTCAACTTCACCAAGTACAGGCGATTATTAAAAATAAGCTTGATGAATCAACTGAAGTCTTTGCCTATGGTTCAAGAACCAAGCAGCAAGCCAGGGAATATTCAGATTTGGATTTATTGATTAAAGCAACAGAAAAACTGCCTATCCAAACACTATACCAACTCAAAGATGCCTTTGAATTTTCCGAGCTACCTTTTCGTGTCGATGTTCAAGACTGGTTCACTCTGAGCAAAGAATTTAAACAACAGATTCAAAGTTCTCTTATCAAAATTAGTTAACTTTTTGACACCTTATACTAAAGTTACTGGCCCTTATCTCGCACTTTCATAGCGTGGTAACTCTAAAAAGCAGCAAACAAAAAAATAAAATTATTTAATTATTATTGTATTTTCACTATTATGAAGAAATATTCGTATATCTAATCACTGATAAAATGAAATACATATTTAACAGGCAAAAATCCAAAATACATTGTTGGGAGTTATATGCATTATGTTTAAGAATAAACCGCTAAATCAAAGTTTGCTGGTTTTTGTATTTTGTTATGTACCGTTTTCAGTTTTTTCCAGTGAATCGGTTACCAGTGCACCGGTAATTTACACCTTTTAAGGTAAAAATACCCACGCCTACAAGCGACTTTTTCGGTGATTTATAAAGGCACCAGTAACACAAGAGAGTGCACACAAAAAAACCCAAGCACCGCCACCCGAAAACCCATGCTTGCAGGCAAAAGCTACCGTATTACTGAAGAAAACTATCATATTGAAATCCCGGTTTATCAACAAGAAACCGACGGGCAATGTGGTTATCAATTTAGGCGTATTGAGCTGGTATTAAGACGCCAGTATGACAAAGAACTCTACTCGGCCCATATTCTTTTGGATACAGAGCAAAAAGTTAAGCCAATTTACTATGGCTATAAAACTGGAATAAAAGGCGGGGGGGGCGCCCTTTAATGCCAGGCACATTATTCACCGATAAAAAATATTTTCGTATCGCGACTGAGAGCAATCATTTTTGTAGGACGAAATTTTTTGAGAGGCTTGGTACTGACTTGTATTGTTATATGAAAATTCGAGATGGGGAAGGCAAAAACCAGTTTATTAAACCTGCTAAATACAATCGCGTTACGCATCCAGAATTTGGAGTGGATGAGATGAAAAGTGAAACTTTTAATCTCAACATAATGGCAGATGATGAAGGTAGTGCCTATTACCCTCCTGAAAGAGAAAAAGGGATAGTTTACGGTGAGTTTAAGATTTTACCCAAACCCCCAGAACCGAAACAAAAACCACTTTCTTGGGAAGAGTTTAAAGAAAAAGTTACCAGTTGGTTTAGTGGTTGGTTTTAATATAGGAAGCGTGACGCTACCCTTTCAGGAAAAAAGGGACGTTACCCATTTAAGGAGAGCCTAAAACAGATGGTAGAAAAAAATCCGCTCAACTTTTACCGCAATCTGCAAACTCCCCTCTACTAGAGGCCTGTTCTCTTTCGGTTTTGATGACCATCATTTACAATTAATAGCATGTCACAAAACCTAGGAAAAACGGATGAGTATCAACTACCAAATCCAGAGCTTTGATAACCAGGAACCACCTCAAATTTTAAAAACTATCAGCATCCGCATGCAGTTGCTTTGCCATCTATTAATCATGTTCTTAATATCGATTTAGAAGATTACATTGTTAAAGAAGTTCGCCACCGCATTGCGTATCAAACTAAAACCTTTATCAATGAAAGCGGTATTCAAAATAGTTACCAAGAAATCGATAATATCGTCGTTATCGCACATAAAAAAGTAAATAAAGCGAATTACTCACTTAAATAATTTGTAACAAACTAGGTTTAATATGGCAGAACAAGAACAATAAAAAATCTTTGTTTGATTTTTATTTGGGTAAATAAGTGAATAATTGAGATTTGCGTTTGAGTAAATATTTCGGCAAATGCCTAAACTCCCCTTGGAATAAATGGTGCAAAGTTCTTAGCGTAGAGAACGATTAAGCAATCTCGACTGTTCGAAGCTGAGCTTGCTCAGCAAGTTGCGAGATTGTTAGTGAACAGCTTAGAACTTGCCCATTTATGGAGTGGGGTGCCCTTTGTTT
>JAUUDE010000073.1 GCA_030826915.1 Thiomicrospira sp. | reverse complement strand
GTCATCTTCTGTTTTATATGAGCTATTCAGTACTTGCGTTGGTTCTAGTTCAGCATTACTCTCTGAAGGAAGGTTGTCAAGGGCACTTAATAGTTCATCAGTATCAATATCGTCAAGGTTATCTAAAGAGTCACTTATTTCACCACTTAGTTCGCCCATCATTTCCATCATCTCTTGGGTGGCTAGGTTGTCTTTATTTAAATCATTATCAGCCATCATTACTGTTTCCTATCAAAGATCTCTAAACAAAGGAATCGGTTGGATTCGTTTGTTTAGGTGTCCAATTGTGCTAGTTGTTATGGATGGAAATAAGCATATAGCATGCCACAGCCTTATGATTCCTTTTTAGATGTTAAACTCGGATGGACAATGAAACTCTAACCATTTGTTTTGTTCTGGATGGGTAAAGCTTAAGCTTGTGGCGTGTAACATTAGGCGTTTTGATTGTTTAAGGCTTTCTGGGTCGGCATATAGGTTGTCGCCTAAAATAGGGTGGCCAAGCGATTTCATGTGTAATCTTAATTGATGGGAGCGACCTGTAATTGGAGTAAGTTCTACTAAAAATGAGCTAGAACTTTGTTTTATTCGCTTCCAGTGTGTTTGTGCGCCTTTTCCTTGTTTGAAGTCAACCATCTGTAATGGTCGGCGTTCCCAATCACAGCGCATAGGCAGGTTCGTATAGCCAGATTCAACAGCTAATTGGCCTGCGCAAACGGCATGATAGGTTTTTTTGGTTTGGCGTTCTTGAAATTGTCTACTTAGGTGACGATGTACTTCTGTAGAGCGTGCAACAACCATTAAACCAGATGTGTCCATATCCAAACGATGAACGATTTTTGCATCGGGATAATTGACTAGCAAGTGGGAGAGTAAGCATTCTTGTTTGTCAGGGCCTCGACCAGGTACGGATAAAAGTCCGCTAGGTTTATTGGCTACAATCAAATGTTCATCGGCATATAGAATCCAGCTAGAATCAAATTGATAGAGAGTGTCGGTTAAAGAGTGCATTTTGGAATAGAGCCTTGTAAACTAATGGGCTTATTTTAAACGAATGTTTCACTCTAAAATAAAAAGGTTTGTTAGCAATGAGTAAGGTTTCTGTACTGTTTGTTTGTCTTGGCAATATTTGCCGTTCTCCAACTGCGCATGCAGTATTTAGAAAAATGGTGCAAGATCAAGGTTTGGACAAAGTTATTGATATTGATTCAGCAGGAACAGCCGCCTATCATGTGGGCAAACACCCTGATGTGCGATCAATGGAGACAGCGCGCAACCGTGGTATAGAGATGTTGGATTTAAGAGCTAGAAAAGTCGATTTTGGTGACTTTTACGTTTATGACTATATCTTAGCCATGGATGAAGAAAATTATCATAATTTGTTAGAACTTGCATTGCCTGAGCACAGAGACAAAGTGCAAATGTTTTTGGACTATACTCAAGAATTCCCAGAATCTGAAGTACCTGATCCTTATTACGGCGGAGCACAGGGGTTTGAGCATGTTTTTGATTTGGTTGAGTCGGCTTCAGAAGGCCTGTTAGAACATATAAAGAAAACACATTTAAGTTGACCAGGCCTGGTTGAGTTTTCTGAGACTGATTAAATTAATACAAAATTCAGATATAAAAAAAGCACCCAAGGAATTTCCAAGGGTGCTTTTTTATCGCCAATTTAGACTTTATTCAATGAATATTAGTCTTCAGAGCTTTCTTCTTTAGAAACGGGTGTTTCTGAATTTTCAGAACGCTCTTTTTTAGCGCGAGAACTAGAAGTGCGAGGTCTGCGTGTACGAGTACGTCTTCTTGGTCGTGGCTTTTCTTCATTTTCAGAAGGTTTTTCTGTTGTTTCAACAGCTTGCTCAGTAGATTCTGCTGAAATTTCAGCAGTTGCTACTGGCGTTGTTTCTTGAGCATCAACAGAAGTTGTTGTTTCAGCTTTTTGGGATTCTTGAACGACTTCTGTTGTTGTTACTGATGTTTCAGTTGCTTGTGTTGCAACCACTTCTTGATTGGCTACTGCGGTATTTTCAACAACAGCATCCGTTACAGCAGAGTCAGCAACTTGTTCTGTTGCTGGTTTTACAGTGCCTGGTGCTGGTGAGTCAATTGACATTTCCGCGGCACCTGCTGGAGCGCGTCTGCGGCTGTTGTAAGTACGGCTGTTATAGCGGCTACGACGTTGACCACTACGACGACCTTTACCACCTTGTTCTTTTGCTTTAGGTTTGTTGTCAGTCGTATTGCTAGCTTCAGAATTCTCATCGGTTGTTACTGGAGCATTCTTCAATGCTTCTTCATTAATATTTGAAGACTCTTCTCTATCACGACGATTACGGTTATTACGTCTCGGTTTACGACCACGTTCTTGGTTTTGAGTATTTTGTTGCTGGTTTGACTCTTTATCCTGTGAACGTGCGTTACGGTTACGATTACGATTACGATTACGGTTGTCGTTACGGCCTTCACGGTTGTCGTTATTACGGCGACGGTTGTTGCGGCGGTTATTATTACGAGATTTCGCCTTTACAGGTTCTTCTTCGGCCTCTTCTTTACTAAATAACGCTTTCCAAACTCGAGCAAAAAGCCCTGGCTTTTGTTCAGTGTCAGTTGTCGCTGAAGGGCTTGATGACGGAGCAGGTGCTGTAGGCTGAATATTTTGTACCGCTGGTTCTTCTTTTTTAGCTTGTTTAGCAGGTTCAGCAGTTTGTTCAGCTTCAGGTAACGCGATTTCCTTAATCTCGTAACTGGCATTTTGTGGTGCTTCTTCACCAATACGAGTACGTTCCATAATGTACTGAGGTGTTTCTAAATGTTTATTTGGAACAATAAGAATGTGCAAGCTGTGACGATCTTCAACTTTAATGATTTGGTTACGTTTCTCATTTAATAAGAACGTCGCAACATCAACAGGTAGTTGAACTGTGACACGGCGAGTATTTTCTTTCATGCTTTCTTCTTCAAGAAGACGCAGGATAGATAGCCCTAAAGATTCAACACCACGAATTACCCCAACACCATGACAGCGAGGACAAACGATTTGTGTTGATTCTTCAATAGAAGGGCGCAGTCTCTGGCGAGACATTTCTAATAGACCAAAACGAGAAATCTTACCAATTTGCACACGAGCACGGTCGGTTTTGACAGCTTCACGCATTTTGCTTTCAACTTCGCGCTGATGGCGATTTGAGTGCATATCAATAAAGTCGATAACGACCAAGCCACCTAAATCACGTAAACGTAATTGGCGTGCAATCTCGCAAGCCGCTTCCATATTGGTATTGAAAGCGGTGTCTTCAATATCTGAACCTTTTGTTGCACGACTTGAGTTGATATCAATTGCTGTTAAAGCTTCAGTAATATCTATAACAATAGAACCACCAGACGGTAGGGTAACTTCACGCTGGTAAGCAGATTCAATTTGAGATTCAATTTGGAAACGTGTAAATAGTGGAATCGTATCTTGATACGGCTTCACTTTATATACTTGTTGAGGCATCACGTGTTGAATGAAATCACGTGCTTTATGGAAAACATCCATATTATCAATAATGATTTCACCAATGTCTTGGCGCAGATAATCACGGATAGCCAGAATAACGATGTCTGACTCTTGGTGAATTAAGAAGGGTGCTTCTTTTTCAACGGCTGCAGCTTGAATTGCTTCCCAAAGTTGTACAAGGTAGTTCACACCCCATTGCAGTTCTTCCGTGTTTTTGCCAACACCTGCCGTACGGATGATTAACCCCATGCCTTCTGGTGTGTCTAGGTCACGTAAAGTATCACGAATATCGGTACGCTCATCACCTTCAATGCGGCGCGAAATACCACCAGCCTTAGGGTTGTTTGGCATCATAACAACGTAAGGACCCGCTAGGGTGATTTGAGTTGTTAAAGCGGCACCTTTATTACCACGTTCTTCTTTTTGAACTTGAACAATGATTTCTTGGCCTTCTTTAAGCACATCTTTAATGCTTAGGCGACCAGAACCAGGTTGTTTTTCAGGGTAGTATTCTTCGGCAACTTCTTTGAAGGGTAAAAAGCCGTGACGTTCAGAACCGTAATCGACAAATGCCGCTTCTAAACTTGGTTCGATTCGTGTGATTTTACCTTTGTAAATATTGGCTTTTTTCTTTTGGTGATGTGGGGTTTCCACATCTAGGTCGTAGAGGGTTTGACCATCTACTAGGGCAATGCGAGTCTCTTCTGCTTGAGTCGCATTTATTAGCATTCTTTTCATGCTCTTCTCTTTATGGTTGAGCTGAGCGACATTTTAAATAGAGACAAAAGGTCTAAAAATAGACGAGTGCGGACGAGAGCCTTGTTAACCAGGCCTGGTGAAAGTTCTAGGCAGTTTGTTACTACAAAAAGTTTTAAAAGCAGGTTAGTTATGGTTTCAGCTTCTTTGCTGTACTAACGCGAATTTTTTCGCTTTTAAACAGGTTGTTTAAGTTCGCCAATGCCGTATTGCATTGCGCATGGTCATTTCTTTTTATGTAACACTGTTATCGAGCAAAAGGGGGGGTGTTATTTTTGTTTATCGCCATTTGCTCTAGCCATCAAGACTATATTTGATAGTCCTGATTTATTTATACTTTCAGCCTGTTTTTTCTCGTATCACTTATGAAGTGTCTTACGGCTTTTGAGTTCTGTTCAGGCTTTTTGGCTGAAACAGACTGTTTGTGGCACTGCACTTATAAATGTTGCTGGTACTTTGATTTTATTTAGATTTTGTCTGTTAAGTCAAAGGTACGGGCTGTTGTATCGTCTTGTATTTAAGATGTATGGCTCAGAGTTTTTAAATAAATCAGTAGTCAATTAATGAGACTTTCTTAGAAATAGACAACTGGTTAAAAATTCTTGCACTTATATCGTGTGCTTCGAGTACATCGCTTATAAAAATAAGCTTGGCAAATATAGCACTCATTTTGTTGCTATGCAATGACAAGTTTGTTATATGAAGGTAAACTGTGCGCCAGTTACAGGTTTTAATTGTAAAAGAGCTTAGCGCGGAGTTGATTGGACATGTTGGGTGGTTGGTAAAATTATGGGTGCAAAAGTACAGTTTGTCGATGTAGGAACAGAGGATGCTGGTCAGCGTTTAGATAATTTTCTAATGCGACATTTACGCAAAGCACCCAAAACTTTAATTTATCGAATTATTCGCAAAGGAGAGGTGCGCATCAACAAAGGGCGGGCTAAGGCAAATACTAGGCTTGAGGCTGGTGATGTCGTTAGAATACCTCCTGTAAAAGTGCCTGATAAGGTTGTCGTAACGGATTCTGATATTCCCAATTCACAATTACAACGTATTGAAGAAAGTATTCTTTATGAAGATAAAGATTTAATGGTTATTAATAAGCCTTCAGGTGTTGCGGTGCATGGCGGTGGAGGCATTAACTGGGGGTTGATAGAGGTGGTTCGTGTACTGCGCCCTTTAGCAAAACGCCTAGAGCTTGTGCATCGTATAGATAGAGATACTTCTGGATGTTTATTGATTGCTAAAAAAGCTTCGGTTTTAAAGAATCTGCATGCTCAAATAAGAGCGGATCAGTTTGATAAGCGTTATTTGGCTATTGTTATGGGACAATGGCCTAAAAACACCAGTAAAGTTGATTTGCCATTAAGAAAGGATCATCTTAAAGATGGTGGCTGGCATGTAAAGGTAGCTAAAGATGGCAAACATGCGGTGAGCTTTTTTAAGGTAGAACAGCACTTAAAGGGCGCTGACTTGGTCTCAGTTAAGTTAAAAACCGGTAGGACTCATCAAATAAGAGTGCACGCTTTGGCTAAAGGTTGTGCTTTGATGGGAGATGACAAGTACGGTAATAGGGATGTAAACAAAAAATATCGTCCTTTAGGAATGAAGCGTTTAGCGTTACATGCTCAGTTTTTGGGGTTTACTCACCCTGTAACAGAAGAAAAAATGCTGTTTGAAGCACCCTTATGGCCAGACTTTAAAAAAATCATTCAAGCCTTAACGCTTTCATAAATTTAGTTAAAAAATTAAATCGGAATTAAAATGCAAGAAAATAAAAAGTATAAAGCGGTCATTTTTGACTGGGATGGCACTCTGATGAATTCAGAAGCGAGAATTGTGGATGCGATTCAAACGGCCGCCAAAGAAACAGGCCTGCCAGTATTGCCCTACGATGAATCAAAGCAAATTATTGGTTTGAGTTTAGAAAACGCTATTTTAGGTTTATATCCTGATTTAGATCAACATAAAGTTGTGGCGATGTCAGAAGCTTATACACAGTGCTTTTTAGAGGAAAGCGATGTAGAGATGGTGCCTTTTGATGGTGCGGAAGCTTTGTTGTTAAATTTGAAGCAACAGGGTTTAAAGGTAGCAATTGCAACAGGTAAAAGCCGAAAAGGTCTGAATGCGGTTTTGGCAGAAACCGGCTTTGGTGTTTATTTTGATATGACTCGCACACCTGTAGAATCCGCTTCTAAGCCTAATCCATTGATGTTGACTCAAATTCTTGAAGAGTTCGGCTTGGCAGTTGAGGATGCTGTTATGGTTGGTGATACGAGTTTTGATATGGAAATGGCGCAAAATATCAATATGGACCGTATCGCTTTAAGTCATGGAGTTCATCAAACAGAAATTTTGCAAGAATATAACCCTGTAGCCACGTTAGATTCATTAAATGAATTAAACATGTGGTTAATGAATCATGTTTAGTTGGCTTTATTGGTTGCCATTCAGTGTTCATTACTTTAATAGAGTGTTACTTCTCATTTAATATAGGCAGTGCAAAGCCCATTTCATAAAAAATATCGGTCAGAGCCATCAGTGGCAGGCCGATTAACGCGTTTGGGTCTCTGCTATCAATTTTATTAAATAGCGTGACACCTAAACCTTCCGATTTAAAACTACCCGCACACTTTAATGGTTGCTCAATTGATATGTAGTTATGAATCACTTCTTTTGTTAATTTTCTAAAGTGTACAGTTGTACTATCCAAATACTCAAATGTGTTATTTTTTGCCGTGTTGATTACTACCAGGCCTGTGTAGAAAGTAATGCTGTTGTTGCTGAAACTTTCTAATTGTTTTACTGCGTTTTCATAAGTGTGAGGTTTACCGACGGGTTGGTTGTTGAAAACAGCACATTGATCAGAGGTGATAATGATGTGGTTTGGATACTTGCTTGTAAATGCACTCGCTTTTGTGTGTGAAAGTCTTAAAACCATCTCTTTAGGTGTTTCACCATCTAAAGGAGATTCATCAATCTCAGAAGAGCACTGAATAAAAGGTAGGTGCAGTTTATCGAGCAATGATTTTCTGAATGGTGAAGTGGAGCCGAGCACGATTTGTGGGAGGTCTTGGCTTGAGGTTTTTAAAGTCATATGATTTGCTCGGTATTTGATTTTAATTTGGTTTAAATTTGGTTTAAATTTGGTTAAAGCGAAGCTCGCACTAAGGGTTTGTTTTTTAAATAGAAACACATTAATTTCGACAAAAAAACAGGCCTGTTTTTATGAAGTTGGCTAAGCTTTTAAAAATTATGCATTTATTTAGCATATTTATAGAGTTTTTTTTGACTTCAATCAGTGATACGAGTATGATTCGCGCCTATGTTTAATAAGCTACCTGATTTCATTGACCCTATTTACGCGGTAAATCATAATAAACGATTTAATGGCCGAGTCAACCAAAGCCGTTTAAAACGTGTGGTAGAGGTGGTTAATGATGCCGATCGCGAGGTCGATGTTCAGATAGAATTTTTCTATGATAAAGCGCTGAGATTTCCAGCCTTTACCATGAAAATTGAAACCAGTTTGAATTTGCAATGTCAGCGTTCTTTGAAAGCATTTGACTTGCCTGTAAACACTGAAATAAAGGGTGTCTTTACAGAAACGCTGGCGTTAACACAAGATTTACCAACGGATGTTGAAGTCTATGAACTTGAAGGTGAAAAAATTTCACTGCATGAGTTAATAGAAGAAGAATTACTTTTATGCGTGCCTTTGGCACCTATTAATAGTGAAAGTTCTGCACCTGAATTTGATGGTGTTTCAAAACAAGCAAACGTTGCAAATCAGCAAGGGCAAGTTATTGATGACGAGCCTGAAAAGCCGAACCCTTTTGCAGTATTGCAAGGGTTAAAAAAATAGATTTAAAGATTATAAACTTAGGAGATTGCCATGGCAGTTCAAAAAAGTCGTAAAACACCTTCAAGACGTGGAATGCGTCGTTCTCACGATTCTCTAGATGCACCTTCATTAACTGTTGATGAAACTACTGGTGAAGTTCACCGTCGTCATCATGTAACAGCAGATGGATACTACAAAGGTAAAAAAGTAGTTCAAGATAAGGCGTAATTTATCTTGGCTATTCATATTGCCGTTGATGCAATGGGCGGTGACTACGGTTTAGAGGTCACTGTTCCAGCATCTATCGATGCTCTCAATACATATTCCGATATTCATATTGTTTTAGTTGGCCAAGAACCTCTTGTTCAGGCTGAACTCGCAAAACATCAATATGATACTTCTCGCATCACCGTTCAACATGCTGATCAAGTTGTTGAAATGGATGATCTGCCTTCAAAAGCTCTAAGAAACAAACGCCAATCTTCTATGCGTATTGCCCTTAATTTGGTTAAGAATGATAAAGCGCAAGCTTGTGTGAGTGCTGGTAATACTGGTGCCTTGATGGCGGTGGCTAAGTTTGTTTTAAAAACCATTCCTGGTATTGATCGTCCAGCTATTTGTACTTCTATGCCGACTATGAAAGGTCATGTTCATGTATTGGATTTGGGTGCAAACGTTGGTTGTACCGGTGAAAACTTAATGCAGTTTGCTTTAATGGGCTCAGTTTTGGCGCGAGCGGTAGATGAAAACCCAACTCCTAGAGTAGGTTTGTTGAATATCGGTGAAGAAGAGATAAAAGGCCATCAACGTATTAAAGATGCACACCAGCTATTAAATGATACTTCTATTAACTACATTGGTTATGTAGAAGGTGATGACATCTATAAAGGTGATACGGATGTTGTGGCTTGTGATGGTTTTGACGGAAATATCGCTTTAAAAGCAAGTGAAGGTGTGGCTAAGATGATCTCTTTTTATCTTAAAGAGGCTTTCACTAAAAACTTATTGACAAAGTTAGTCGCTATATTAGCTTATCCAGTCCTAAAATCGTTTAAAAACAGAGTTGATCCAAGAAGATATAACGGTGCAAGTTTATTAGGTTTACGAAAAATTGTGATTAAGAGTCATGGTGGGGCGGACCAATTCTCATTTTTTCATGCTATTTCAGAAGCACGTTTAGAAGTGATTAAAAACGTTCCTGAATTAATTTCAGCAGAAGTTGCTATGTTGTTAAAACAGCAGTCTGAAACCGCTGAGTCTAAAAAAACAGCATCCTAATAAGTCATACAAAATCGACTTTGTTTTGGGTGGCTTAGGTTGCCGTTTTGTTGTAAGGTAAGTGCTCAGTATCGACTGTCACAATAGATAAGAAGAATTATGAATCAAAAAATCTATAGCCGTATTATAGGTACGGGCGGGTATCTACCAGAAAAAATCCTAACGAATTCCGATCTAGAACAGATGGTTGAAACCAGTGATGAATGGATTCGTGAACGTACAGGTATTCAACAGCGTCACATTGCTGCTGATGACCAAACCACTTGCGATTTAGCTGAACAAGCTTCTAAACGAGCACTTGAGATGGCAGGTATTGATGCTTCAAGCATTGATTTAATTGTTGTTGCCACTACTACTCCAGATAAAATTTTCCCTAGCACGGCTTGTTTACTTCAGCAAAGGTTGAATATCCATGGCTGTCCAGCTTTTGATGTTCAAGCTGTATGCTCTGGTTTTGTTTATGCCTTAAGTGTTGCAGATCAGTTTATTAAAACAGGGATGGCTAAACGTGTTCTGGTTGTGGGTGCGGAAACGCTTTCAAGAATTACAGATTGGTCAGACCGAAATACTTGTGTGTTATTTGGTGATGGAGCAGGTGCTGTTATCTTAGAAGGGTCTGAACAGCCAGGGATTTTGTCTACTCATATTCATGCTGATGGTCAATACGAAGAGTTGTTACACGTCCCTTCTGGTGTTTCCAAATTACCAACCGTAGATACTGTTGCAGAGCGCTCTATGCAAATGAAGGGTAATGAGGTCTTTAAGGTTGCTGTCAATACTTTAAGTCGTATCGCTAAAGAAACCCTAGAAGCGAATGGTATTGAAAAAGAAGACATTGATTGGTTGGTACCGCATCAAGCAAACCTAAGAATTATTATGGGTACAGCCAAAAAGTTAAAACTAACGGAAGATCAAACCGTTATTACGGTGTATAAGCATGCAAATACATCCAGTGCATCGGTGCCATTGGCATTAGATGAAGCAATTCGTGATGGACGTATTCAACGGGGTCAAACTTTATTGCTTGAGGCATTTGGTGGCGGTTTTACTTGGGGTTCAGCTTTAATTAAATATTAAGTTTACTTCAAGTCGTTAAATAGAATTAAGTTACAAGATTTACAGGATTTTAAGATATGTCATATGCATTTGTTTTTCCCGGCCAAGGTTCACAGTCTGTTGGAATGTTGGCGCAATTAGCAGAGTCTCATTCTCAAGTTCAAGAAGTCTTTACTGAAGCGTCAGATGTTTTAGGTTATGATCTTTGGGATGTTGTGCAGAATGATGCAGATGGTAAATTGAACCAAACAGATGTAACACAGCCTGCTATGTTGGCTTCAGGTATTGCTGTTTATCGTACTTTATCGGCCCAAACAGATGTTGCACCTGTATTTATGGCAGGACACTCTCTGGGTGAATATACGGCACTTGTGGCAAGTGGTTGTATGACTTTAGCACAGGGTATTGAACTGGTTTCACAGCGTGGTAAATTGATGCAGTCAGCGGTTCCAGATGGACAAGGTGCAATGGCAGCGGTACTTGGTTTAGAAGATGCGCAAGTTGTTGCGGTTTGTGAACAGGCAGAAGGGATTGTTGAAGCGGTAAATTTCAACTCACCAGGTCAGGTTGTTATTGCAGGTAATAAAGACGCAGTTGAGTCGGCAATGGCATTGGCAACGGAAGCGGGTGCTTCTCGTGTTGTACCATTACCTGTCAGTGTGCCTTCACATTGTTCACTGATGAAGCCTGCGGCAGAAAAATTGGCAGAAACTTTGGCAACGATGGAAATTGTTATGCCGTCTGTCCCTGTATTGCATAATGTGAACTTTAGTCAGGCAGAATCGACTGATGAAATTAAAGCGTTGTTAGTTCAGCAGCTGTATAAGCCTGTGCAATGGGTAGAAACCGTAAATGCTATGAAAGCACAAGGTGTTGATTCACTTTATGAGCTAGGGCCTGGTAAAGTACTTATGGGCTTAAATCGACGTATTGACCGTAAAATGGCTATGAAGCCAGTGTTTGATAACGCTTCCTTAGAAAAAGCACTAGCAACTTTTTAAACAAGTTTATAAAATGAGTGCTTTATTGATATTGAATAAGCACTCATTAATTCAAATCAGTTTTTCATAAGCTTCTGAAAAAGCTCGCACAAACAAGGTGGAAAAAATGTTAACAGGAAAAGTGGCTTTTGTAACAGGTGCAAGCCGTGGAATCGGTAAAGCCATTGCATTAGATTTAGCGGCACAAGGTGCTACTGTAATAGGTACAGCAACATCAGACGGTGGCGCACAATCTATCTCTGCATATTTGGCGGAAGCTGGCGTAACTGGCGCTGGTAAATGCTTAAATGTTACTAATCCTGACGCAATTACCGAAGTACTTGCTGAAGTTACTAAAGAGTTTGGTGTGCCAACTATTTTAGTAAATAATGCGGGCATTACTCGTGACAACCTACTGATGCGTATGAAAGAAGATGAATGGGATGATATTATTGATACCAATTTAAGTTCAGTATTCCGTATGAGTAAAGCGTGTTTACGTGGCATGATGAAAGCCAAGGGTGGCCGTATTATTAATATTGCTTCTGTGGTTGGTGTTATGGGGAATGCAGGACAAACTAACTATGCCGCAGCTAAAGCTGGAATTATTGGTTTTAGTAAATCCTTAGCACGTGAAGTCGGTGCACGTAATATTACGGTAAATACAATCGCACCTGGTTTTATTGATACCGATATGACTAAAGCGTTACCAGAAGATCAAAGAGCCGCATTAACAACTCAGATTCCTTTACAGAGTTTGGGTCAGCCAGAAGACATTGCTAAAGCGGTGACTTTTTTAGCGGGTGATGGCGGTGCTTATATTACTGGTCAGACACTAAATGTAAATGGCGGAATGTATATGATTTAACCTTGTAAAAGATGTAAAAACATAGGGTTATTTATAATATAAAGAATTTTAATGGATGGAAGTTCGCTAAAAGCAGATTAAATGCTTGAAAATCTTGTTAGATAGAGCGAAAATACGTTCAAATTTAAATAGTTTCATTTTTTAATAATAAAAAACATATTGGAGAATTCCATGAGCAGTATTGAAGATCGCGTTAAGAAAATCGTAGTTGAGCAATTAGGTGTAGAAGAAGATCAAGTTACAGCTGATGCTTCATTTGTAGATGATTTAGGTGCGGATTCTCTAGATACAGTAGAATTAGTAATGGCTTTAGAAGAAGAGTTTGATTGCGAAATTCCTGATGAAGAAGCAGAAAAAATCTCTACATTAGCTCAAGCGACTGCTTACGTTAACGCTAACCTATAAGTTAGAGAGAGTGATTGGCTGGTAACAGTCAACTACTTTGAAAAGCCGTTTTTTAGCGGCTTTTTTTGTTTTTATAGCCCTGCAATGGGCATAACAATCTCTATTGTGATGAGTGATTGTTATTTCAAACTTCTATTTAATTGAAATCTTCGCAATCTTAATTTGCAATGGTCTCAATAAAATAACTAAAGAATAAGAGGGTGCTGTTTTGGCTAAGCGTCGTGTTGTGATTACTGGATTAGGTGTTCTTTCTGCCGTAGGTTTGAATGTGGAAGAGAACTGGTCAAATATCCTAGCAGGTAAAAGTGGAATTGATTACATTACCAAATTTGATACAGAACCTTTTTCTGTAAAGTTTGGCGGTGAACTTAAAGGCTTTGATGTAACAGAGTATATCGTACCGAAAGAAGCAAAAAAAATGGATCCGTTTATTCACTACGGTATTGCCGCAGGCGCTCAAGCCATTAAAGATTCTGGTTTAGAAGTGACGGAAGAAAATGCAACTCGAATTGGTGTTTCCATCGGTTCAGGTATTGGTGGTATTGGTTCAATTGAAAAGCAACATAATGCCATGTTAAAAGCACCACGCCGTGTATCACCGTTTTTTGTACCGAGTTCTATCATTAATATGGTTTCAGGTAATTTATCTATTATGTTTGGTCTTAAAGGACCGAATATGGCGATTGGTACAGCCTGTGCAACTGGAACTCATAGTATTGGTGATGCCGCCCGTATGATTGAATACGGTGATGTTGATGTCATGGTTGCAGGCGGAGCTGAATATGCCACAACTGAACTTGGTCTGGCTGGTTTTGCTGCGGCACGAGCGTTGTCTACTCGCAATGATAATCCTCAAGCAGCAAGTCGTCCTTGGGATAAAGACCGTGATGGTTTTGTGTTAAGCGATGGTGCAGGTGCGGTTGTACTTGAAGAGTATGAACATGCGAAAGCACGTGGCGCGACTATTTATGCAGAAGTTTTAGGTTTTGGTATGAGTGGTGATGCGTATCATATGACTTTACCAGCCGCGGGTGGTGAAGGTGCAGGGCGTTGTATGACAACAGCATTAAATAACGCCAAGTTAGATCCTACAAAAATCAATTATATTAATGCCCATGGGACTTCAACGCCAGCAGGAGATGTTTGCGAAACATCTGCAGTGAAAAGTGTATTTGGTGAGCATGCTTATAACTTAACTATGAGTTCAACTAAATCAATGACGGGGCACGCATTAGGTGCGGCTGGAGCGATGGAAGCGGTCTTTACTTGTCTTGCAATTAAGAATCAGCAATTACCACCTACGATTAATTTAGATAACCCTGAAGAGGGGTGTGATTTAGATTATGTAGCAACGGGTGCGCGCGATGCGAAAATTGATTATGCTTTATCTAATTCGTTTGGATTTGGTGGAACCAATGCTACATTGGTTTTAGGAAAAGTATAAAAATCATTTTCTGGCACAATAGGATTTAGCTGAATGAGTTATGATTTTGATGATAAAAAATGCTCAAATTCAAGTAAACTGTAACATTTATTAATTACTGAATTTAGAGAAGATTATCAACGAATGACTTTTTCAGCTAACAGTCAGGCTAGTACCCAGTTAAGTGAAGCTTCAGGTACAAAAACGCCAATAGTCAAAACTATTGATTTCACAAAGCTACCAGGCCTGGTAGGTCAAGAAGTTGATTTATCTAAATTACATCAGCTTAATCCACAACGTTATCCATTTCTGCTTGAAAGTGTTGCTAAAGGTGCTTTAGGCGAGTTTGATATACTGTTTGCCTTTTCTCAAGAAACCATTCAATTAGACAATCTTGAACAAGCTGAATCCTTCATAAGTCAAGCTCAACAACAATTCAATTCTGAGATTAATGAAAATATTGCAAATGATTTCCAGCTTCCTTTTATAGGTGGTTGGTTCGCTTATTTTAGTTATGACTATGCAGAGGTGGTTGAGCCTGTATTAAATCTACCTAGGTCTCAATTTCCACTAGCCAACCTAACCCGCATACCCGCCGCAATTATTTTAGAGCATGCTACAGGCAAGGTGAGTTTGCTTGCCGAACCTAAATACGAAAGTTATCTAGAGCAAATGGAAAACGATTTTTTTCAGGCCATGCAGCTTGATGTACCTGACACGGCGGTTTATATTTGCTCAACCTCAGAAGAGCCAGAAGACAAATATTTACACGGTGTGGAAGCGATTAAAGAGTATATTCTAGCCGGCGATGTTTTTCAGGTGAATGTCTCTCGTCTATGGCAAGTTGAGTTAGAACAAAATACAGACTATCTTTCTGTTTATCGTGCATTACGTAAATCCAATCCTGCCCCTTTTGCCGCTTTGGCTAATTTCAATAACACTGCGGATACAGATGCAGAGGGTAACCAGGCCTGGCAGATTATCAGTTCATCACCTGAACGTTTAGTGAAATATAAAAAACCTTGGGTAGAAACTCGCCCAATTGCGGGCACACGTAAACGTGGTGTAGATGACGCATCAGATAAAGCCTTGGTGGATGAGCTTATTCAACATCCTAAAGAGCGTGCTGAACACATTATGTTGATTGATTTAGAGCGTAATGATTTAGGGCGTATCTGTCAGCCTGGCACGGTAGAAGTGAATGAGTTGATGGTTGTAGAAACTTATGAGCATGTGCACCATATTGTTTCCAATGTGCGCGGCAAACTGCAACAAAATTTATCGCCGTTAGATATTGTTCATGCCTTGTTTCCAGGCGGTACGATTACAGGATGCCCTAAGATTCGCTGCATGGAAATTGTTGCAGAGTTAGAGCAAATGCCTCGTGATGCTTATACAGGTTCTCTTGGTTATATCAATATTGACGGCTCTTTAGATTTAAATATCTTAATTCGTACTATGATTCAATTCGAAAATGAGGGAAAACCAACCGCCCAGTTTAGAGCTGGAGCAGGAATTGTTACAGATTCTGAAGCCGCGCATGAGTTAACAGAAACCCGTCACAAAGCCAAAGGGCTGATTAAGGCATTTGAGGTTAGGAATTAATATGTTGTTGGAGAATCATGCCTAGACCTGACTTTGTAACTTTACCGGTTGATGCTTGGCTAAACGGCCAGCCTCAGAGTAGATTGTCTATTCATGATAGAGGACTGCAATATGGTGATGGTTTTTTTACCACTATCTCGGTGTTTAACCAGCAGGTATTCAACTGGCCTGCGCACTGGCGACGTATTGAGTTATCTTGTTCAGCCTTGAACTTGCCTTTACCTAATCAAGTTGAGCTAAAAACTTGGTTAGCTAAAGCTATAACCGCTTACCTCACACAGAACAAGGCGCAACATTGTGTGCTAAAAATTACGCTAACACGTGGTTTAGGCGGAGTAGGTTACCAAATGCCAGGTACCACAACAATGAACTGCCTGTTTCTGATGAAACCAAGCCCGTTTACTTCAGAATACAAGCATATAAATGCCTCAATAGAGGCAACGCTTTGTCAAACTAAAGCCTCTATAACTGACTTTGCAGGCCTGAAAACATTGAACCGTTTAGAAAATGTCATCGCAAGAACTGAGATAGCTAATCAAGGTTATGCTGAAGGCATTATGCTAAACCATAAACAGCAAGTGATTTGTGGCACACAATCGAACCTGTTTATGATTAAAGGCAAAACGGCTTATACTCCTAAACTTGAATTAAGTGGGGTAGAAGGCACTACTCGTTATCAGTTAATGAAGTTGTTTCCGAGCTTGGGTTATCAAATTGAAGAAACCGAATTAAGTATGAATGAGATTCATCAAGCCGATGAACTCTTTTTTTGTAATGCTGTGCGAAGCATTCAGCCTGTATCTAAGTTGTTAAACAGTGATTTTGATTGTAAACAAACTCATACTATTCAGCAGGCCTGGTCACAATGGCAGTTAGCCAATGCTATCCCTATAGAAGAATTTAACAATGACTGAAAATATGGAACAACCTCACACAGAAGAGCCGCAAATAAAACAGCAAAGTGGTTGGCTGATTAAGTTATTTATCTTGATTCTGTTAGTTGTTTTGGCTGTGACTGTGTATGCCTATACTCAGTATAAAACCTTTATTTCCATGCCGATTTCAAAGCAGCAGCAAGCGATTCCTTTGATTATTGAACCAGGCAGTTCGGTTTCTAAAATTGCATGGCAGCTCCATAAACAAGGTTTCATGCAAGAGCCAAAGTGGTTTGCGTGGTATGTTCGTTATCAGAAAAAAGAGCATGTGTTTAAAGCTGGAGAATTTGCCATTCAGCCCAATTGGACAGTTGATGAACTTATTAACGGTTTAGAGCATGCTAAAAATATTCAGTATCCAGTTACCATTGTAGCAGGGCAGACCATTCAGCAAGCCTTGCAAGCTATACAAGCACTGCCTAAAATTAAAAAAGAGTTGGATATTACTGATGTAAAAAGCCTACAGACGCTTTTTAATATCGACAAAGCGATAGATGCTAAATACCCTTACGCAACGATAGAAGGTCTGATTCTGCCTGAAACGTATCACTATCAAGCAGGTGATAGTGATACGCAGGTTCTGTTAAGAGCGGCTCAAGCACTCCAAACAACATTAGACCAGGCCTGGCAGGCTAGAGATAAAAAATTGCCCTATAAATCAAAGTATGAAGCGTTGATAATGGCTTCAATTGTTGAAAAAGAGACGGGGTATGCACCTGAAAGGCCTTTGATTGCAGGTGTATTTATTCGTCGTATGAAAATTGGTATGCGTTTGCAGACCGATCCAACCGTGATTTATGGAATAGGTCAAAGTTATGACGGCAATATTCGTAAAAGAGACTTGCTGAAAAAAACACCTTACAATACCTATAAGATTAATGGTTTACCACCAACACCGATTGCTTTGCCGAGTGCCGAAGCGATTCATGCAGCTTTGAACCCTACAAAAACCAAAGCATTATATTTTGTTGCTAAAGGTGGCGGTGAACACCATTTTTCAAACACCTTAAAAGAACATAATCGAGCAGTACAAAAGTATTTACTCAACAAATAAAGCGGTTGCTGTTTGTTAAGATTATTTATAAATACAAATGTGCAAACTCTATTACAATGCATTGAAGCATAAGGACTCAAAATGTTAGGTCAATTTATTACTCTAGAAGGCACTGAAGGTGCTGGAAAATCAACCAATTTAACTTTTATTAAAGAGTGGTTGGAAAATAAAGGAGTTGAGCTAATAGTAACACGCGAGCCTGGAGGGACGGAAATAGGCGAAGCGATTCGAGAAGTCTTATTAAATAAAGACTACACGGCGATGCAGGCTGAGACCGAACTGTTATTAATGTTTGCCGCTCGTGCACAGCATTTACAAGAGAAAATCTTACCCGCAATCAAACAAGGAAAATGGGTAGTATCAGACCGTTTTACCGATGCCACATACGCATATCAAGGTGCGGCTCGAGGTATGTCATTTGAGCGTATTGCTGAAATAGAAAACTGGGTGCAGCAAGGTTTTTATCCAAACACCACATTTATTTTTGATTTGCCAATAGAAATTGGCATGGCTCGCGTTGCTTCTCGAGGTGGTGAAACCGATCGTTTTGAACAAGAAAAGCACGATTTCTTTGAAAAGGTACGTTCAGCCTATTTACAAAGAGCTTCAATGGCACCTGAACGTTATGCCGTTTTGGATGCAAGTCAGTCGTTAGAAAATGTTCAACAATCCATTGTTAACCGCTTAGAAGAGATGATGCAGTCTATGGAGAAAACGGCGTGAGTCAATCAGGCGCAGTCTTTCAAAGTTATCCTTGGCTAGCTCCACAATGGAGTCAGTGGCAACAACTGTCTTATCGTTTAGGGCACGCCTATTTGTTGTCAGGGCCTCAAGGTATTGGTATTAATGAGTTTGTTAAAGAAGTCGCTCAAGTCGTGTTGTGCAAACAACCCAATAATGGACAGGCCTGTTCAGTATGTTCTAGCTGTCATCTGTTTATCAGTAATCAACATCCTGATTTCTTTGAATTGAGACGTTTGGAAGACAAAAAAGAGATTACGGTTGATCAGGTACGAAGCTTACTTTATAAGCTGAACGAAACATCACACCAGGGCGGTTATAAGGTTGTTTGGATTGAAGGTGTTGAGTATCTAAATCAGTCGGCTTTTAATGCCTTGCTTAAAATGTTGGAAGAACCAGCTCCAAAAACGTTGTTTTTACTGAGTACTCACCAAGTAGATAGATTACCAGCGACCATTAAAAGCCGCTGTCAGCAGCTAAACTTTATGCCACCCGCCATGCCTGATGCCATCGATTGGTTGCATAAACAATCTCAGCATGTGGATGAAGCTCTGGTTAAACGAGCATTACGTTTAAATTGGGGAGCGCCACTGCAAGCTTTACAGTGGATTGAAGCAGGCCTGTTTGAAGAGGATAGCCAGTGGAAAAACGATTTAAAACAGATTCAATCCGGACGAAAAACCGCATCGCAATCTGTTGGCGAATGGCTTAAATGGCAGCAGCCGGAACGGGTGTTTGATTACTTCTATCAATGGAGTGTTTCAGCCGTACGTTCAGTAATGTACCAAACCAATCCACAAGCGCGAACTGTGTCAAATGGCCAAATACAAAACTGGTTACGTTTTCAGCAGGCCGTATTAACCGCCAAACAAAACTGGTTATCCAATGCCAATAAAGAATTGGTTTTAGAAAGTTTATGTTTAGAGTGGCTCAGTATTCAACAGAGTGAAGAGCCATTGGAAAGTGTATTTCAATCAAGAATTCAAAAAGGAAAATTAGCGTGATTGTTGATTCTCATTGTCACCTCAATATATTACCTGAAGACAAAGTGGGCAGCGTTGATGACGTGATTGCTCAAGCCAAAGAGCTGGGGGTTGAACGTATTTTATGTGTGGCGATTAATCCTGAACAATGGCATGAAGTGATTGCATTGGCAGATAAATATGACTGTGTATATGCCGCAATTGGCGTGCATCCCTGTGAAGATAAGTCGGTTATCGTGTCTGATCAACAGCTGATTGAAGCGGCTTCACACCCTAAGGTCATTGCCATTGGTGAAGTAGGGCTGGATTACTTTCATTTTGAAGGCGAAGAGGACATGAGTTGGCAGCATGAACGTTTTAAACAACATATTCGTATTGCTAAACAGTTAGATAAACCTTTGATTATCCACACTCGTAATTCTTCGCCAGATTGTTTAACTATCTTAGAACAAGAAGGGGCAGAACAAACGGGCGGCATAATGCATTGTTTTGTGGAAGACCTAGCTACGGCTGAAAGAGCCATGCAGATTGGCTTTTACATCTCTTTTTCAGGTATTGTTACGTTTAAAAATGCAAAAGAACTCAAAATGGTGGCTGAAGCACTGCCTTTAGATAAGATTCTAGTGGAAACAGATTCACCTTATTTAGCACCCGTACCCTATAGAGGCAAAACCAACCAACCTGGTTATACCCATTATGTTGTTCAAGAGATTGCAGATTTAAAATCCCTGTCTTTTGAAACGGTTGCGAATGCCACCACCGAAAATTTCAATAGATTATTTAAATTAAATAAATAGTCGACTCTGAATAACTAGTTTAAATTATGGCAAAGCCAGCTTTTCCTCAACAAGGCAGAATTTTGAAGTGCTATCTAGATAACATAAGAAGTTCTAACGCAGTTGAGGGAAAACTGGCACAGCCCCTTCGGGTGGGCGTTTAAGCCGGCATGCTCGTTGTTGTGAATCTTGGCAAGGAAACAACCCTTGCCTGCAATTCACGCCTAGAGCTTACCTACTTAAACGTCCTACATAATTTTAAAGTAGTTCTTCAGAGTCGACTAAATAAATTAGACCCATTTTATTAAGAGTGCTTTGTTTGTATTCCATAGGTTTTAGCACTCTTTAAAAAAACATTCAAAGAGAGCAATTATGAGAAGCATGGCCGCTGATAAACCCACCAAAATTCAAGTTTCAGCGACATCAGACCGCTCTTATACTTGGCAACGCATCTATGACTTGGTGGTAGAGCACAAGCCCGAATTAATTAAATCTAATATCATTGCTTTTTTTGCAATGCTTGCCACTGTTCCATTGCCTCTTTTATTGCCCATCTTAGTTGATGAGGTTCTATTGGATAAACCAGGCGTTGTTGTTGGTTTTTTACAAAGTATTGTCTCACCTGAATGGTATGGTCCAACTTATTATATTGTTGCTATTACGCTGATAACAATTTTATTACGTGGGGTTGGTTTGGGTTTAGGCGTGTGGCAGATGCAACAATTTACGGTTATTGCTAAAAATGTCACCTATAAAATCCGTAAAGATTTACTTGCCCGAGTGCAAGGTGTTTCTATGGCGCAATATGCATCTATAGGCAGTGGCAGTGTCTCAGCTACCATGTTAAATGATGTGAATACCATTGACACATTTTTAGGCACAACGGTGAGTAAGCTCATTATTGCCCTGTTTTCTTTGATTGGGGTAAGCATTGTTTTATTTTGGCTTAACTGGCAATTAGCAGTATTTATTTTGCTGTTTAACCCAGTTGTTGTCTATTTTACGATGATGATGGGGCGTAAGGTTAAAACTCTAAAAAAGAACGAAAATACCGCAATTGATGCATTTCAACAGTCGCTAACTGAAACCCTGGATGCTTTACAACAAATACGTGCGGCTAATCAAGATACTAACTTTTTTGATAGGGTACGAAACCATGCCTTTTCAATCAAAACACATTCAGAAGCCTTTACATGGAAAAGTGATGCGGCTAGCCGTTTCTCATTTATGATTTTTTTGGTAGGGTTTGACCTCTTCCGTGGGATTGGCATGTTAATGGTAGTTTTCTCTGATTTATCCATTGGTCAGATGATTGCGGTCTTTGGTTATCTTTGGTTTATGATGGGGCCTGTTCAGGAACTTCTTGCCATTCAGTATGGTTACAGTGCCGCAAGTGGCGCCTTACAGAGAATTAATGAAGTATTAGATTTAAAACAAGAACCAAAATACAAACAGCAAAAAAACCCTTTCGCAACAGACCAGTCGGTTTCTGTTGCAGTAAAAAACTTATGTTTTCAATACCCTGGTAAGTCTGAGTCCGTTCTGAAAAGCTTAAATTTTGAAATCAAAGCGGGCGAAAAACTGGCTTTAGTTGGCGCAAGTGGCGGCGGAAAAACAACGTTGGTTCAGTTATTGCTTGGTTTTTATGAAGCAAGTAGTGGACAAGTGCTATATGGCGATGTTCCTATTACAGAGATAGGTCAATCCGTTGTACGAGAAAATGTGGCTACGGTGTTACAACACCCAGCTTTATTCAATCAAACCATTCGCTTTAATTTAACTTTAGGGCAAGCATTGTCAGATGAAAAGCTGTGGTTGGCCCTTGAACAAGCACAACTTGCCGATACGATTAGAGAGTTAGACTTGCAACTGGATTCTATCGTCGGTCGAAATGGTATTAAGTTGTCTGGTGGGCAACGACAAAGACTGGCTATTGCTCGCATGATATTGCAAGACCCTAAAGTGGTGATTATGGATGAAGCAACCTCTGCTTTAGACATGGAAACAGAGCGTAAGTTGTACTTAGATTTGGCTCCGTTTTTTGAGAATCGAACTACGCTAATTGTGGCGCACAGGCTAAGCTCTATTCGCCAAGCGAATAGAATTATGGTGTTCGAAGATGGTCATATTATTGAGTCGGGTAGTCATGATGAGTTAATGGCACAAGCTGGGACTTATCATAATTTGTACCGATAAATAAAAATTCTTGATTGCTATTAGCAAAGTAGGCGAATAATGCAACGTAAAAAATTAGTTAATTATGGAGTATGTTTGGCTTCTATATTTACCTTGTCAAAAGTCAATTTTATAGCTTTTGCTGTAAGTGGAGCATCAGCTGCGAAAGCCAGAGGAGTAGCAACAGTTTCTGTTCATGAAGCTAAAAATCCTTGGAAAAAAGGTACTGCTTTTATGGATGCTCTTCAGTATGTCGTTAAAAATGATTTTTTGTCTCCTAATACTATGCTAAAAAAAGCTGTCAACCCGCTTTTTGCCTTAATAGATTAGTCAAGTTTGGCTTTAAGAATGTTTTCTATTATCTCAAAGATTTTTTTAATGGAAAAACACTTGTTCTCCTTAAGGACAACTGTAGATCGAAAAGAGAGTTTTGCATGTTTCAATCATTAAAAACCCGAATTGAGATCTATACAGTATTAAGTGTTTTGTTTACATCAGCCATTTTAATAGCTGTCTTCTCTTACCAATTAAATCAAGACAAACTTCAGCTTCTAAAAGCATTATCAAGTAAGCAATCTGTGGTTTCTAAAGCCGTAATAGATAAGTCAATTTTACAGATGGAAAAAAAGGCTTTTGCATTCACACTAGATAAAGCCCTATTTGAAGCGGTTTAACAGCATGATCTTAAGAAGATAAACACGCTTGTTAATCCAATAGCATACCGTTTAGAAATAGAAAATACGGCAACTAATGTGCGTATTTTAGGTTTAGACGGTGAAGTTTTATTCACCCGTAATCACAATAATGGAAAGAATTTATCATCGAATATAGCCACAAAATCAGCAGAAAATATAGTTGTTGTCAAAGGGTTAGAAGTTGTAAATGGTAGACCCGAAATACACTTTACCTTTCCTTTAATAGAAAAAGGGCATGTATTAGCGGTTGTTGATTTGGTAATGGATTTGGCCAAGTTAGCCGCCAGTTTTGCTGAGATCTCTCAGGGTAAATTTATGCTGTTTGATTTGCAAGGTAATTTGTTAAGTCATTTGGATAAGGGAATTGAGGATGCCTATGTTGAACATGGATTTGACGTTTCAGAACATGCTTTAGAAAAAATTAATTATGATAATAAGAGCTTCAGCGTAGTGAGTCAGCCGCTGAAAGATGTTACGGGTAAAACCATTGCCTACGTTGTAACAATGAGTGATAATTCGGTGCTTTATAATAGTCAAAACACTTCAATGTTGGCTGGTTTTGTTGCGGTATTAATTTTAATTATTGTTGCTTTAAGTTCCACCAAAATTATTTTTATGAGTGCGTTCAGGCCTTTGGAAAACATGAGTAAAGTAATTAAAAATATAAGTCATAACGGGGATTTTAGTATACGTATTCCCATCATTTCTAATGATGAAATAGGGGGAGTAGCCACTGCAATCAACGATATGATCAATACAGTTCAAAACGCAATTGCAGAAAGTAACCATGTTATGAATGCAGTTGCCAATGGAGACTTCTCTCAACGCTCGCTGGGGCAGGCTAAAGGTGATCTTGCTAAATTACAATCAGCAATAAACAGCTCAACTGAAAGTGTTGATAATACAATGAGTGAATTTCTTAAAGTAATAACGGCGTTAGGTGATGGAGACTTTTCTGTCCGTATCGATGAATCTGTGAAAGGACCAATTCGCAATAAGGTTGAAGTATCAATGAGCACGCTTAGTGATGTGATTGCTCAGGTAAATAATGTCTTAGCTCAGATGGCTAAAGGGGACTTTACACAACGTATTGAGGTTGATGCATTTGGCGAATTACAAGCCATGGCTAATAACCTAAATGAATGCACTCAGCAGACTGAAGATGCATTAGAAGACATCCTGAAAACACTATCAGCGCTCGCTGAAGGGGACCTAACTCAATCTGCATCAACAGTATATGAAGGTAAGTTTCAAGATGTTTCAAAAGCCACTAATGAGTCGTTACGCAGCGTTTCTTGTTTGGTTTCTGAAACATCTAATAGTGTGCACAACTTGGTTGATAACGTAAATCAAATTTATCAAGGTAGCCAAGACTTAAATGATAGAACTCAACGACAAGCAGCCTCTTTAGAAGAGACTACGGCAACGATGAATCAGATTATGCACGCGGTTGGGCAAACCACTGACCATGCTCGTACTGCCAATCAGTTGGCTACTGCAGCTCGCTCTCAGGCTGATGAAGGTGCGAAAGTCATGCGCAGTACAATTGAGTCGATGACGGATATTCGTGAAGCAAGTCACAAAATTGAAGAGATTATTGCCTTGATTGACAGTATCGCTTTCCAAACCAACTTACTTGCTTTAAATGCGGCTGTTGAAGCGGCAAGAGCGGGTGAGCATGGTCGTGGGTTTGCTGTAGTTGCTGGCGAGGTAAGAAACTTAGCGGGTAAATCAGCTGTTGCGGCGCGTGACATTAAAGGTTTAATTGAAAATGCGGTTTCTGCAGTAGAGCAGGGAACTGAAAGAGCAGAGCGTTCAGACCAGTCTTTACAAACCATTACCGAAGGAATTCGTAAGGTGAGTGATATAGTGGCGGAAATCACAGCAGCTTCAGTAGAACAATCGCACTCTATTACTCAAATAGGGGCAACGGTGGGTGAAATCGAAACGGTAACTCAACAAAATGCCGCGTTGGTTGAAGAAAGTTCCACAGCTTCAGAAACAATGAAAAACGAAGCAAGCATCTTAAGTGGTTTAGTTAGTAGGTTTAAAGTATAAAATACGCTTTAGACTGTTTTTTTACTCAATAAAAAGGCCAGGGATCATAATGAACTCTGGCCTTTTTTGTGTACAAGCATTTGTGTATATGCTTTATAGGTCATAAGCGGAACATTGCTAGAATACGACCATATATAGGACGCGTTGTCTCTAATTACAACTTACAGTCTAATTTGTAAGCCACTTGCATTGTATTTTCAAGCAATGTTGCAATCGTCATTGGTCCAACACCACCTGGCACAGGTGTAATCCAGCTTGCTTTTTCTTTGGCAACATCGTACTCAACGTCACCACAAAGCGTACCATCATCTAAACGGTTAATACCTACATCAATGACGATAGCACCATCCTTAATCCATTCGCCTTTAACCATGTTTGGAATACCTACACCAACGACCACTAAATCCGCTTCGCTTACTTTTTGTGCTAAATCTTTGGTTGCACTATGACAAATAGTTACCGTTGCACGTTCATTTAATAATTCAAGCATCATTGGTACTCCAACAATGTTCGATGCGCCAACCACAACGGCATTTAAACCACGCAGTGGAATCCCTGTTTTAGATAGCATTGTCATAACACCGTGAGGCGTGCAAGGAGCAAGTTGTGTTGTGCGTGTTGCTAAGCGTCCAACATTATAAGGGTGGAATCCATCTACATCTTTGCAAGGATGAATACGTTCGATAATTTCTTCAGGATCAATATGGTTAGGGACAGGAAGTTGCACAATGATTCCATGAACGGCATCATCGGCATTTAACTTATCAATTAAAGCTAAAACTTCAGCTTGAGAAGTTTCAGCAGGCAACACTTCAGAAACATCATTGAATCCCGCTTTTTGACAGGCTATTTTTTTATTACGAACATAAACTTGAGAAGCAGGGTCTTCACCCACCATAATAACGGCTAAACCAGGACGCGGTTTTCCCGCAGCAACTTGTTTATCAACTTCTTGTTTAATAGATTCTCTAAGCTCAGCTGCAATAGCCTTGCCATCTAAAATTTGTGCAGACATAGTGTTTATCATCCTACATAGAGTGAGGTCTTGGTTAAAACGGATACACAAATAAAATGGCTGAATGCGTCTGCTTTTAATCTAAAACAGACAAAATTTTCCACATTTTTCTATTGCGTTCCGCTTTTAAAAGGCTCTCAGAGTAAAAATTTTCGTAAGATATCATAACCGATTTTGGCCTTATAAAAATTTCAGAATCGTTTAGATATCTAAATATTCATTTTTATTTATCAGCAAAAGTACAAGCAAAAATCCATGTTTAAATAAGAATCAATAAGTTAGCAAGTCCCCATATAACCTCTGAAAATCTAAGGGGTCATAATTGACAAAAAAACTAAAAAATATTCGTGATTGTTGTTGACAGCATAAAAGGTGGTCTATACAATACGCCCCATCTTCTCGGAGTGTAGCGCAGCTTGGTAGCGCACCTGTTTTGGGTACAGGTGGTCGGGGGTTCAAATCCCTCCACTCCGACCATATTCTTATTGATTTGAAGTTAGTTCAGCTAACCTCGTTTCAATAGTCAAAAGGTTCGATTACGCGCCCATAGCACAACTGGATAGTGCATCGCCCTTCTAAGGCGAGGGTTTCAGGTTCGAATCCTGATGGGCGTACCATTTTTGGTACGATCCTTCTACAGTTAGTATATCTACTATGGCGGATGTAGCTCAGTTGGTAGAGCCCAGGATTGTGATTCCTGTTGTCGCGGGTTCGATCCCCGTCATTCGCCCCATTTT
>JAUUDE010000022.1 GCA_030826915.1 Thiomicrospira sp. | reverse complement strand
AAATCAACTTACCAGGCCTGGCCTGTTAAACGTAACTTATCTTAACAAAAAACCGATTAGAGAGTGCTTTGCTATGGCCATTACCGATTGGCATGAAAACGACCGACCAAGAGAAAAGCTTCTCAAGTTTGGCGAAAAACAGCTCACCGATGCGGAGCTGTTAGCCATTTTTTTACGGGTTGGGGTAAAAGGGAAAAGTGCAGTGGATTTAGCTCAGGATTTACTAAATGAATTTGGTAGCTTACACAGTTTATTAAATGCAAATGAAACCGAATTTTGTAAAGCAAAAGGTTTAGGGCAAGCCAAATTTGTGCAGTTAAAAGCAGTGTTAGAGATGTCTCGACGACACTTTGAATCTGGCTTAGAAAAAGGCAATGCTTTTACTAGCCCTGAACTGGTTGCCCAATATCTCTCTCACGAACTATCACACCAAAACCGAGAACGATTTGCGGTAATGTTTCTTGACCAACAACATCAGCTCATCGAATTACAGATACTATTTGAAGGCACAATAAACCAAGCGGAAGTGCATGCCAGAGAGGTCGTTAAAGCAGCTCTCAATGCCAATGCGGCAGCCGTTATTTTATCTCACAATCACCCATCAGGTGATCCTAGCCCAAGTCAGTCCGACATTCAGCTCACACAAACATTAAGCTCGGCATTAGCACTGATTGAAGTGAGAACCTTAGACCACATCATTATTGGCGATAAAGGCCGCTGGCATTCACTGGCACAGAATAATCAGATGACATGATTAAAAACCATAATTCGTTTTATTGGTTTTTTCGGCTCTATTCTCTGTGCATACAAGAAGAGCTTTTAAGCAATCTGATGACCTTCTTTATGCCAAATAGCTATCACCGTTGAGCGAGCTAATTTGCCATATGGGAAGTTTGAGCCTCCCTTTTCACCTGGGTGCTGAATACTCACAAAAATGGTCTTTTTGTCTTCGCTGTAGGAAAACCCTGTGACTTCACACTCTTTAGGACCAACCATAAAACGCTTGATTTCGCCGCTTTGTGGATTGGCAAGTAACATCTGGTTATTGCCCATGCCAGCAAAGTCACCCTCATTTGACGTTTTACCATCTGTTTGAATCCAAAGCTTGCCTTGACTATCAAAATGCACACCATCAGGCGAGTTGAACATATTGTGACTACTCACATTTTGTGAACCGGACAGCAACCCTTTTGGGTGCACTACGGGGTTACCCGCTAAAACAAATAAATTCCAGTTAAAGGTATCAGCAGCGTGATTGTCTTGACTTGGTATCCAACGAAGCACTTGCCCATAACGGTTATTTTCACGTGGGTTTGGTCCGCCAACAGGTTGTTTATCGCCCCCTGCATTAGTTTTTAAACCACGGTTCTTATTGTTGGTTAAAGCGCAAAAAACCTCGGCTTTGTTTGGATTAGCCGCTACCCATTCAGGTCTATCCATGGTGGTTGCGTGTACCTTGGAGGCGGCTTGACGAGTATGAATACAAATTTCCGCATGATTCATACCAGTTGTTTCTGAGGTTAAAGCTAACCACTCACCAGAGCCATCATCATGGAATTTGGCGACATATAAAGTCCCATTTTCCATTAAATCATCAATCTGTTCACTGGTGGCATTTGCACGATATTTATTGTTAGAAACATAACGATACAGATATTCACCACGCTCATCATCGCCTAAATAAACAACCACTTGACCATTATCGGCAATGACCATCTCAGCATTTTCGTGCTTAAAACGTCCTAATGCAGTGCGTTTTTTAGGCATAGTTTGAGGGTTAGCTGGATCAATTTCCACTACATAACCTGAACGGTTCGGTTCATTAGGGTTCTGAGCTAAATCAAAGCGTTTATCTACCGTATGCCAGTCATAACCATAACCTTGATGCGCTAAGCCATAACGCTTTAACTCATCGCTAATGGTGATGTCTGGGTCTGTACTGGCATAGTAACCATTAAAGTTTTCTTCACAGGTTAAGTAGGTTCCCCAAGGCGTTTTACCGCTACCACAATTTGCCCACGTACCGAATGATTGAATCCCATCTGGATCTTGCTGGGTTTTCATTAAAGAATGCCCTTTAGCAGGCCCAGTAATTTTCATTGGCGTTTGTGCCGTAATTCGTCGATTATAGGGAGAGTCTTTAACCACTTGCCAACCTTGAGAACCTGCAGACACTTCGACAATAGAAACGCCAACCGCTTGTTGCGTTTTAAGCACATCTCCGCGACTTTCAGGCGCTTTTGACTGTCGATGACTGAAGAACGATGCGAAATTCACGTATTCATTATTAATGGCTAATAACTCACGACCTTGCACGCTAAAATGTTTCATTCCATCATTGTTGTCACCAAAAGCCAGATTTTGACTTTGTTCTGTTACCAAATCGGATGAATCAAATGATTGACCTTTTGACCATAGCGGATCACCCCAACTCACCATTGGTTTCCACTTAAATCCATCGGGTAAAGTAATATCATCGTTACTATTTGCAACAACATCTTTAAACGAAAATAGATTAAGCCCATTCGATTCTTGCAAAGAAGCAGCTTTGGCTAATGAAGATTTAACAAATAACCCGCTACCAAACAGTAAAGCACTGCCTTTAAAAAAGTCTCTTCGGCTTATTGCTGAATCCAAAACGGCATCAAAGCCAACATTTTCTGGTGCTGGGCGCTGTATTTCATCCATCTCATCAAACGACAACATGGCTTTATTTTTGTCATTAGCATCAAACATTGGTAATTTCATCTCATAACTTAAATTATTAACTTATTTGGATCAATATTACACAAATAACATGACTGATTAATGAATAATTCATGACATATCAAACATATTATTTCATTTAAAACGTAATTAAACTTGCAATGCATCCTAATTTTGTGGATAATTCCGCTTCTTATTTTTTGCGTTACCCACATAACGTTATGAAATATAGAAATATTCGAATATTTTTATTTATTTAAAACCTCTAAAGGTTTTGAACTGTTTTTAGAAGGATTGTGAAATGTCTAAAGTATGCCAAGTTACAGGGAAACGCCCTGTCGTAGGTAACAATGTTTCTCACTCTCACCGTAAAACTCGTCGTCGTTTCTTACCAAACTTGCACACGCATCGTTTTTGGTCTGAAGCGGAAAACCGTTT
>JAUUDE010000019.1 GCA_030826915.1 Thiomicrospira sp. | reverse complement strand
TATTCCTACAGTTGCATACCTTCCTCCTTTTGGTGGTATGACACAATCCGAACCATTGTTATCGACTGCAGATAGAAAAAAGCTGATTGGTAAAGGGCAAGCTGGTGCAGTTATAAGGAATTTATTATTAGACCTACATGATGTTCACGAAGCTACACTTGAAAAAGCTAGAGAAGAGATGTATCCAGGAAGACAAAGGCTAAGTGCAGAACAGAAAGCTAAGCTTGAGGAAATCCCTAATAATTGGGGTCAGAGTAAAATTAAATTCATAACATATTGATTTTATGGTTAAATTAAAAATAACTTTACTCTGACCCCAATTAAAAGTCCCCAGGCCTGGTTATCTTATTCAAACCGTTTAGCATTTTATTAAGCGGTTTTTTCTTTTAAAATTTACTAAAGCATCTGTATACCAAAGTTACAATGTTTAATAAATTCTTACCTCTATATGGTTACTTATGAATCCAGAAAACTTAAAAAAGCTTGTTGAAGTCAAAATGCCTTACGGTAAATATAAGGGACGAATTATTGCTGATTTGCCGGGAAATTATCTTAATTGGTTTGCAAGTAAGGGATTTCCTGATGGTCATTTAGGGCAGTTGTTAGCTTTGATGCATGAGCTTGACCACAATGGTTTAAAGCCACTGCTTGATCCATTAAGAAAAGGGCAAGATATGCTGAAATAAATTAGAAAGAGTAAAATTTAAAGTCACCAGGCCTGGTTAAGTTAAAAAACCGTTTAGCATGTTTGTTAAGCGGTTTTTTGTGCCAGTAAATAAGCAAGTTTTAAGGTGAGGGTATAGGTGGTTTTTGTTCACTTATAAATAATTATGATTAATAGATATAAGAAAATGTTATAAGATTTTGCCCGAAATAAATAACAGGTGAAAAATATGTCTAATAAAAACCCAGAAAAAATGACCAAGGCTGCATGGTTTAAATATAGCATGATTGCGGCGTTGCTTTTGCTAGCACCCATTACTTTGGTTCATCAAATTGTCTTGCCAGTGGTTACCGCTTAATTCAATTTAAGTTAAGTTTTAACCTAAAGCTGATAAAAAACCGAGTTATCTTTATAGGTAACTCGGTTTTTTTGTTTTGGCAGATAATAATTATAACTGTTGTTGAAATGGTGAGTTTGAATTGCCTTCACCAGGCCTGCTTACTATGAGTATTAATTAATTGATGATACAAATATAAGCCTTTATTTATGGGCCATAGCGTTAATTTTGCATTTGAAGGTTAAAGGTTTTGTGTTGCTCGTAGAGGTCTGAAAACGGATGTTGTATGTCTTCAGATTCCATGATTGGGTGAGTTCTGTTCATTGTCTCAAGCATTAGCTGCGTGTTGCTTTGCGGGGTTTTAGTCAGGCTATTAAATGCACAGAACAAGCGTTGTGCGGCTGAAAGGGCGTCTTCTGTTTTGCTTTGCTTGGTATAGTACACATATAGGCTGGCAATGCAGAGTTGCAACATCTCTTTGGTTAACATTTCTGTGTCTTTGTTCTCTTCAAAAAAATCCGATTCAAGTAAGGCGTGAGTTCGATTTTGTATTTCTGTTACAAGAAATTCACCAACTAGTAAATCATTTTTATATTTTTCTAGAACTGAGTGAAGGTTGCTTGGCAAACGGTTTTTTATTTTAGGGTGTTGGGTAAAGATGTTTGCAAACTCTGCATAGATGGTCGCTTTAACCGCCAACTCCATAGCAAAGGATTTTAGAAATTGTTCGTTAATTTCGGATAGCTTACTCAAAGGTTCAAGTATTTTTGATACAACTTCTGTTGTTAGGAATAAATTGGATATTTGTTGTATGCGGCCAGAGTGAATACCAACAAGGAATGTGTCGGCATCAACGGGTTTTACAAAAGCATCAGAAGCAGGGTAGTTAATAATTTCCGCATAGACTGTTAGCTGGTTGTAGGGCGCCTTTTGTAATACATCTAACTCAGTTTCTAACAGATATTTAAAAACGCTGTATTCGGTGTTATAGAGGCTTAGATTGGTAAAGCTGACACGTTGCAGGTCAACGGGTTTTAAAAATCCATTGGTTTCAGGGTTTTGGTGCGCTAAAACGTAGGCTTGACGTTGTTCTAAGTCTTGAATGTTAAAACGTTTACGACCGTATTTAGAAAGGAGTTTTGTGGTTAACCAAGTTGAGAAGTTGGGTTGTCCCAAAAACATGAATCAATCCTTTTTGTGATTTAGTGAGAAATCAACGTTTTAAGCCCAGCATTTTTCCACTCTTTTACACCACCTTTTAGGTTACTTACATTGCTGTAGCCCATTTGCTTTAATGTTTGAGCAGCGGAAAGACCGCGAATTCCCTTACCACAATACACAACGATGTTGGTATTGCGGTCTTTGATTTTTGAGTAGGCCTGGTTTTTAACAAAATTCAGTGGAATATGTATTTCATTGTGACTCAAAATACCAGAAACGGGGCGTTCGTTTTGTTCACGCACATCTAACAAAACAAGGTTTTTTTCAGTTTTCATTTTTTCATTCAAATCACTAGGCTCTATCTGTTGAACTTGTGGTGCAAGTTGCTCTTTAAGCTTTATTAGAATGTGTTTTTGTGAAGACTGTACGAGATTAATTGCCTCATCTAATGGCAGAATCACACGGTCACGATCTCGCATTTCATCCCATGTATCTAGAATTTCAGTGACTTCCATTGTGTAGACCCTAACCTGCATTCTACTTCCCCATTTGTTTTGCTGGTAAGTACCAAATAGGGTGGGAGAAGTATGCCCAATAACCCCAGCTTCTTCAAAGGCTTCTTTGGCTGCAGATTCAAACGCAGACATACCAAGTTCGATTTGTCCTTTTGGAAAAATCCAATTATTGTTTGTTTTGGGTTTGGTGGTAACAAGTACCACTTTAATTACACCATTATCATTAAAAATTGGTATTGCCGCTGAACGCTCAATTAACCATTCGGGTTTATTAGCCATGTTTCTCTTTCTTAATTTTTTTTGGGAATTATACCTGATGATTGGTAGGTGTGATGCTGTGTCATTATTTTTAATCGAATTTTATTGAAATTATCTTAATCTAGTAGGGGGTATGCTTAACTTTTTAACTTATCTAAATCATAAAAAAACCACCGCATGGGTGGTTTCTTTGGTAACTAAGTCAATTCATTATTCTTTTACTGACCAAGGTATCATCTCACCTGCACGGAACGGTACGATTCTATTGTCAGCAAGAGGTAAGTCAACCGCCATTTGCCAAGGTTCTTTTACTAGGGTAATGGTCTCATTGTTGCGAGGGAGACCATAAAAGTCAGGCCCATAATGGCTAGCAAAACCTTCTAACTTATCTAAAGCGCCTGCTTCTTCAAAGATTTCTGCGTACCATTCAATTGCTGCAGGTGCGGTATACATACCTGCACAACCACAAGCACTTTCTTTATTGTCTTTAGTATGAGGTGCGCTGTCTGTTCCAAGAAAAAACTTACCACTGTCGCTAATAGCCGCTTCTACCAAAGCTTTACGGTGTGTTTCACGTTTTAGAACAGGTAAGCAGTAGTGATGGGGACGTATGCCACCCACAAGCATATCATTGCGATTAAGCATCAAGTGTTGAACGGTAATCGTTGCGGCAATATTTGAACTTGCATTTTTTACAAACTCAGCAGCTTGAGCCGTCGTAATATGTTCACAAACCACACGCAAATTTGGCATACGCGCAACCAGCGGTTTAAGAATTTTTTCAATAAATTCAGCTTCGCGATCAAAAATATCAATATGTGATGCGGTGACTTCACCATGAACAAGTAACGGTAGTCCAACTTCTTGCATGGCTTCTAATGCAGGGTAGATGTTGGCGATATCGGTCACACCACTGTCCGAGTTAGTGGTTGCGCCAGCAGGATATAGCTTACAAGCGTACACATGGCCGCTGGCTTTAGCAGCATGAATTTCTTCAGGCGAAGTGTTGTCGGTTAGATAGAGCGTCATTAAAGGCTGAAAACTGCTGCCTTCAGGTCTAGCGGCCAAAATACGATCACGGTAGCTTAACGCTAATTCTGTTGTGGTAACAGGTGGCACAAGGTTAGGCATGATAATCGCACGTTCAAAATTACGTGCCGTTTCTGGTACTAAATGTTTAAGCACTGCGCCATCACGTAGGTGTAAGTGCCAGTCATCAGGACGGGTGATAGTTAGTTTTTTCATGTTCGCTCTTTATTGAAAATTTAGGTATTTGTCGACCCCGAATAGCTATCTAAAATTATATGGAACGTTTAAGTAGGTAGGCTCTGGGTGTGGATCGCAGATAAGGGTTGTTTCTAACCTAAATACACAACAACGAGCATGGTTGCTTAAACGCCCACGCAAGGGAGCTTTGGCATAATTTAAAGTAGTTATTCAAAGTTGAATAATTCATATTATGCCTTTTTTTAAGTCAAACCTCACTTCCCTTTTAGTAAAGAACAGCGTTTTTTAGGATTATGCTCATGGTAATAACCGCGCTTTAGATTGATATTAAATTGAAATTAAATCGCGATTATTTATCATTAATGGCTTTTAATTCTAATTCAATCATTTCTAAAAGAGGGTCTGGATGCATCAATTTGAGTGGTTTGCCGTTAACAAAAAAGCTAGGTGTTTTTTTAACGCCTGCGGCTTTTACATCTGCCATATCCAACTCGATAATTTCAGCAATCGCTGGGTTTTTTGCATCTTGTTTGGCTTTTTCTATGTCCAGTTCTATTTTGGACATATACTGCCAAGGATCTTCACCTTCTCTTCCATGAGGCGCCCAAGCTGGTTGAAAAGCTAGTAAAACCTCTAGTGCTTGTTGAAATTTATTCTGTTTTCTAGCGGCTTCTAATATACGAATGGCTTGTTCAGATTGTTTATGGAAATTGACATAACGAATCACTAACCGAACATTGTTAGGGTGTTGCTGCATAATTTTTTTAACATAAGGATACATGGCTCGACAAGCTTCACATGCAGGATCGATAAATTCAACAAGGGAAATAGGTGCGTCTTTTGGACCAATAATAGCGGAGTGAGGCGGCACCCAGATTTGATTGGCTGGAGTCTTGGATTGTATTGCGTTTTGCGAAAAATAGAATGCCACTAGCAAAATCACAGATAACAGCGTAGTAAAAAGAATGATCATAGATTTTTTCATAATGTTTGTGCCTAAATTTTTTAATACATTTATACGCAGGTATATGCAAGGTTTGGATTGAATAGAAACCTTCATGTTTTTGCAAGGTTCCTTTATTATAGTGAAAATTTTAAATATGGATAAACAAAGTCTTACACAAGATAGTTACACGTATAAAAACAGCTAGAATCTCCCTGAATGTCGTTAAAAAATGCCAATAGCAAGCTATTAGCTTAATTTTTCGTCTAATTCAGAAAGTATTTACCTTATTTTTAGCTTGTGTATCACTCGCACATGACTCTCAAAGGATAACAAAATGAATATTGTTGATGTCGCTAAAGCTCGTTATGCAACCAAAAAATTTGATGTTACTAAGCGTATTTCTGATGACGATTTTAATCAGATTAAAGCTTTGTTGCGTTTAAGCCCGTCTAGTATTAATTCTCAGCCTTGGCATTTTATTATTGCGGATAGTGTAGAGGGAAAACAACGTTTGGCAAAAGGGGCAGAGGGTGCTTATGCCGCCAATAATCCTAAAATACTGGATGCGTCTCACGTTATTTTGTTTTGTGCCAAAACAGAGGTGAGTGATGCGTATTTGCAAGAGATCACTGAACAGGAAGCGCAAGATGGTCGTTTCTCTAACCCAGAAGGCAAGGCATTAGCGCTCAAGGTTCGTGGTTTTTATACCGATCTTCATCGTAAAACATTTGATGATGTTGCTTGTTGGACTCAAAAACAGGTTTATTTAAATATGGGTACCATTTTATTGGGAGCAGGCGCTTTAGGAATTGATGCTGTGCCGATTGAAGGGGTAGATTTAGAGGTGCTAAATGAAGAATTTGATTTGCTTAGCAAAGGATTAACAGCGGTGGCTGTGGTTGCGTTAGGTTATCAATCCTATGAAGACTTTAATGCAAAACTTCCAAAGTCTCGTTTTGCGGAAGATAAAGTGTTTACTTTATTGTAATAGCGTAATAGCCAAAACTTAAGGTTGTAAACTCGTGGCTTTGTCGGCGGTTATTTTTTCGGTAGTAGCCATTTGTTAATGGTTTTCCATTTGGCTTTGGCTTTAGGTGTGCCTTTAGGGCATTTAACCCAAGGCGGATTCTCAAAGGGCAAACTGCCAAAAGCGAAACGAATTGCTGCACTAATCCAATTGGGGCTTATATTTTTGATGACATTGATTGTTTTATCAAAGGCAAATGTTGGTTTTGAGAAATTTTACGGCATAAGCCAAGCATTAATTTGGGTTGTGGTTGCAGTGAATTTGCTGTCTTTAGTGTTAAATAGTCGACTCTGAATAACGACTTTACATTATGGCAAAGCCAGTTTTTTCTCAACAAGGCAGAATTTTGAAATGCTACCTACTTAAACGTCCCACATAATTTTAAAGTCGTTATTCAGAGTCGACTAAATACCATCACGCCAAGTAAACAAGAACGCTGGTTAGGCGTACCTGTTTCGCTCGTTATGTTTGCAATAAGTATGATTGTTGCGCGGTTTTAAATTTTTTAATTTTTTTGATTGTCTTCAATGTCGTTAGATTGTACTTTCGATTTTGGTGCTGTGATTCGGTACGAAAGCCAAAGTGCACCTCCTATAACAATCCAAGCGAAAATCCATACCATTAAAGCACTTACTAAGGTTTCACCTTGATAAACACCAATGGCCGCAATAATAAAAGAAAAAATACCACCATTGCGAATAGAGCGTTTGGTTGCTGAAATAGGTGCTGCCATTATTCTAATCCTCTGTGTTTAGAGATTGAAAACAAAAAAACATGAGTCTACTGTTAACCAGGTTGATTTGTAAAGTTGATAACAGCAATAAAAGTCTATTAATAGATGAGATTCTAAGTTCGCGTTTCGAAGTGTTTAATTAGGTTAACTGAGTTTAATTTATAGAGTGAGCTTTGTAATGATCGTAAATTCAACTTAATTAATAAGCTAGAGTGAAACAAAAAAGGCTCCATGAGGAGCCTTTTAAAATGTGAATAGCATGATTGCTATTCACTGATTACTTAGATTCCGGCATCATTGAAGAGTGGTGGTGTACAATCTTCCAATCGTTATTACGGTATTTGTAAACAAAAGTATAACGAGCTGGAACAATCTCTTTTTTACCGTTAGAGATGACTTCAAAATCATAAACGCCCGCATCAGTCAGTTTGTTACAACCTTTTTTGATGTTACGATCTTTAACGATTCCAAATGGTTTCTTTTCAAGAAAGTGATTGAAATAATCTTCAATTTCAGCCGGTGTTGTTCGAGGCAAGTTAGAAACAGTTGGCAATAAAACCGCATCTTCAGCGTAAAGCGCGGCAACATTTTTTGCGTTTCCAGTTTGTAAGGCATCATTCCATTTTTTAAAGAGCTCTTCAGCTAACTTTTTAGTGGCAGGTTGACATACAACAGATTCAGAAGCGCTTGCAGTATCGATAGGTAGGTTATGAGCTGCACGACCAGTAATATGTTGTTTTGCGTTGTTACGCTGGTAGTGACCAAAACTAATTGCCTCTTCAATGCCTTGGTCAATTCCAGTAGTTCCAGAAATTTGGTAGCCTTTTTTACTCATGATTTTATCCTATTATCAAATTTTGGCATATTCTATCAAAATTTGAAGCTTAAGTGATTTGTATAGTAGAAATTTATAAGATACCTAATTAGGTTTTAACTAGTTTTTGTATGTAAATACCCCGTGTCTATCAATATTTATAGTAAAGAATGTGGTCTCCACTACACACTGTTTCAGGTTTAGCTAATAATAATCTTAATATCCTTTGCTCATAGCTATACAAGCCCAATTGTTCTGAGCTTGTTTTAAAGCCTTTTGTTAGTAAATTCTATATAATGCCTGTAAACAAATGATAGGCGTTATTGCCTTGGCAATTTAGGAGTTTTTTTGTGATTGAAAATTATAATGATCTGTACACAACATTAGAGTCTGCTATTGAAGAATATTCAAAAGAAGAGGGTGCTGTAGAGGTTGCGTTTAAGAAAAATGAGAATGGCACTTGTACTGTAACTAACAAAGAGAATGGTAACCATTTTGTCTTTATGTTTGCTCAGTTTGGTGATGAATATAAAGTTGGATTTGCCTTTTATGTGCCTGATCAGTACGGTGGTGTAAAAGAACCAGAATGGATTGAAGATATATTTAATCATGAGTTTGATCAGCGTTTTGTACTTACATTAATCACAGAACATTTAACAAGCCAAACCCAGCAAGAAAGTGACTGGTAAAGGGGATATAAATTTTACTGAGCTAACTAAGTTTGGCTAATAAAATTTAGTAATTTTTCTGTTAACGCATTGCTTGCAAAGCCTAATCCTGTTAGTTTATGAAATATTGTTTTAACGCTGGTTATTAAAATAACGGCTTTTAAGTTTGGAATAAGTATGTCTGCACAAATTTTTTCGATTGCAAACCAGAAAGGGGGTACGGGTAAAACCACTCTGAGTATGAATTTTGCAGCTGGTCTAGCCCAGCGAGGTAAGGTTTTATTAATTGATGCCGATCCACAAGGTTCGGCAGGTCAATGGAGTAGTTTGGCTTCTGATGATAAACCTTTCCCTGTTTCAGTTATCTCCATTGGTGGTAACTTGGCAAGAGAAGCAAAACGCTTTGCTAGTGATTACGATTACGTGGTAATTGATTGCCCGCCTACTCTAGAAACAGGTGTAATGCAGATGGCAATGCAGGTATCGGATAAAGTGTTAATCCCGGTATTACCTTCGCCAGTAGATTTATGGGCGAGTATTCGCATTATTGAAGCGATAGAACAAGTCAAAATTCAGAACCGTGGCTTACAGCCTTATATTGTTGTTAACCAGCTTGAGCCAAGAAGTGCGCTATCTAAAGCCATGAAAGAAGCGTTGCATGAGTTTGATATACCTGCACTGGGTGAGGGTATTAGAAGAAGAGCCGCCTACAGAAATGCTGCCGTAGACGGCGTGAGTGTTTTTTGCATGGGCAAACGCGGTGAAGCCGCAGCAGATGAAATAAATAATATTATTGAGGAATTATTATGAGCAACTCAACAAGTTCTAAGTTAGTTGATAGTCTTAGACGTGCAAAAGACCCAAAGAACTCAGATGAAAAGCCTGAGCAACCTGTAAAAACGGAAGAGAAGCAGGTAGAAAAGCCTAAAACCAAAACAAAGAGCCAGACAAATTCTGAAGAACCAAGAAGAATTATCTCATCTTCAAGAACTTGGCCTGATTAGTTAATTTTGGTTTTGATTGTTGCTAAGTTTAGAAATTCATCTGTTCAATTTATCTATACTTTTGATGACGATTCGATTTTAATAAATCCCAAACAAAAAAACCGCTTAGCGATTTTGTTAAGCGGTTTTTTTGTGTATGTACAAAATTTTACTTCCCTAGAGGATAATGATGCGAAACTCTAACTCAATTAATGAAATGCTAACAATGCAAAACGCCTTAAATGAAATGACCAATGGTGCAGATTGGCGCAGTGGTAAAACGGCTTTAGGCAAGATTATTGATTGGCGTCGTTGTATTTATATGGAAACCGCTGAATTAATTGATAGCTATCCATGGAAGCACTGGAAAGCGGTTGATGCGCAAACTGATGTTGAGAATGTGCGGGTTGAGCTTGTCGATATTTGGCATTTTTTATTAAGTTTAGCTCTGGAAAATTTTACTGAAGACAGCGCAGCAGGCCTGCTTAATAAGGCATTACTTGACAGCAAAGAATCTCAAAAAGTCACTAACGAACTGCCTGTTATTGAGCAGGTGGCGATTCATGAAACATTAATGAGAACAGCATTAGAGTCGGTGAAAATTTCAGAATCGTATCTATCTGCTTTAACTAAAGCTTTTTTTAATTCTTGTAAAGTAGCAGAGCTGGGTTTTGAACAACTATATAAAATTTATATGGCTAAAAATGTTTTGAATAAATTTAGACAAGATCACGGTTATAAAGAAGGCACCTACATTAAAGATTGGAACGGAAAAGAGGACAATGTTGTGATGTTTGAAATCATTGCCAATATGTCGAATTTTTCTGGTGAAGAGTTGTATTCTCAGTTAGAAGTTCAATATATTGAAATAAATAAGTAGGCATGAGCATACATTAGAGTTTCTAATGTGCTTTTTATACCTTCAATGTTTGGAGTTAAGATTCACAGGCTCAAAATTCGATTTGTTAGAACTTGTTTATATTATTTCAACAAGCTCCAATATAAATTTAGAGCTTGTTGTTAACCCGTTTATGATTGCATAAATGGGTAGTCCGTATAACCTTTAGCGCCTGGTGTATAGAATGTGTCTGGATCGGCTTCGTTAAGTTCAACACCCGCTTTAATTCTCTCTGGTAGATCAGGGTTAGCTAAATAACTGACGCCAAAGGCAATAGCAGCCAAATCACCTTCGGCAATCGCCTTTTGTGCCTCTTCTGCGTCATAACCCATATTGCCAACCAAATTTCCAGTGTAATTTTGAATCGCTGGAGTCATAATGTCGGCTTGTTGAAT
>JAUUDE010000071.1 GCA_030826915.1 Thiomicrospira sp. | reverse complement strand
TTACTTGGAGTAACAGGTGGTATTGCCGCTTATAAATCACTGGAACTAACACGACTGTTTATTAAAGCAGGCCACCAAGTTCAAGTTGTGATGACCTCGGGAGCAAAAGAGTTTATTCAACCGCTTTCGTTTCAGGCTTTATCAGGCAATCCGGTTAGAGACAGTTTATTTGATACCAATCAAGAAGCGGGTATGGGACATATAGAGTTAGCGCGTTGGGCAGATGTGATTGTGGTTGCCCCTGCATCGGCAGAAACTTTAGCGAAATTCAGAATGGGGCGTGCGGATGATTTACTTACCACTCTTATTTTGGCAACCGATAAACCGATTGTGTTAGCACCTGCTATGAACCGTTTAATGTGGAGCAATGCCGCAACTCAAGAAAATGTAGCGATATTGAAACAGCGTGGTTGGAATATTTTGCAACCCGGTTCGGGAGAACAAGCTTGTGGTGAGATTGGTGAAGGCAGAATGCCTGAACCGCAACAGATATTTGATGCAATTATTGAACTTGAAAAACAGCAAAAAGCAAATGAGCAGGCCTGGTCAAAGCTAAAAGATTTTTGGCAGGGTAAAGCTTTGCTTGTCACAGCTGGCCCAACTTACGAAAATATTGATCCAGTACGTTTTATTGGTAATAGAAGTTCCGGGAAAATGGGTTTTGCCATTGCTGAAGTTGCAGCGATGGCAGGTGCAGAGGTTAGCTTGATTGCTGGCCCAGTTGAACTCAAGGTGAATAATAAGGTTACCCGTATAGATGTTCGTTCAGCCTTGCAGATGTTTGATGAAGTCAAAGCTCGTTATAACCAACAGGACTGTTTTATTAGTGCGGCGGCGGTTGCGGATTTTAGAGTGGCAGAAGCATCAGAACAGAAGATAAAAAAACAGACCGATTCAGATTTCATGAATATCGAGTTGGTGAAAAATCCAGATATTGTCGCTTGGGTGACACAGCAATCTGATAAACCGTATGTGGTCGGTTTTGCCGCAGAGACGCAAAATGTCATTGGGTATGCTAAAGATAAGTTACAACGTAAAAATTTGGATATGATTTGCGCCAATCAGGTTGGAGAAAATCAAGGCTTTGAACAAAACGATAACGCCTTGACCTTAATTACCGCAAACGAACAAGTTGCCCAACCGTTTTCAAGTAAAACTGAGCAAGCAGTCTCTTTATTGAAGTTTATTGCCCAAAATGGATTTTAACTTTAAGCCTTAACACTTAATTCAAATTATAAGTAGCCCAGTAAAACCTGCTCATAACGTTTTTATTTGGTTTGCTGGCTTAGCTTAATAACGATTGGCGATAGTACCAAGAGCGCAATTAAGTTAGGAATGGCCATTAAGGCATTCAGTACATCTGCTAAAATTAACACGGTATTAAAGTGATCTGACAGAGCCGCACCTGCAAACACCGCTACAATCCATAAAACACGGTAGCCAGTAATGATTTTTGTACCTGCGAGGTATTCTGCACATTTCTCACCGTAGTAACTCCAACCTACCAAAGTGGTAAATGCAAAAATAGCTAAGCCTATTGCTACAACAATCGCACCCATATCAGAATCTAAACCTGTGTTAAACGCTAATGCCGTCAAAGGTGAGCCTGTTTCACCACTGGTCCAAACACCTGTTACCATAATCACTAAAGCGGTCATGGTGCAGAGAATAATCGTATCAATAAACGTGCCGAGCATGGCAATATGACCTTGCTCTATTGGGTTGTTGGTTTTTGCGGCTGCATGAGCAATAGGGGCGGTTCCCAGGCCTGCTTCATTAGAGAATACACCACGAGCAACACCAAACTGAATGGCTAGAATAATACTTGCTCCTGCAAAACCACCCGCTGCAGCACTGCCAGTAAAGGCACTCTCTATAATTGTGGCAAAGGCATTAGGCAGAGCATCGGCATGCATAATTAAAATGTAAAGCGCAAAGCCAATATATAAAACCGCCATAATTGGCACTAGAGCGGTTGCGGTATGAGCAATACGTTTAATACCTCCAAAAAGCACTAAACCAACAAGAACCATAAGTATCAGGCCTGTTACTTGGTTATTAATATTAAACGCACTTTCCATTGCGCCTGCTACCGCATTGGCTTGCACCATATTGCCAATTCCAAATGCGGCAATGGTTCCAAATAAAGCAAAGGCAAAGGCCAGTGGTTTCCACTTTTCGCCCATACCGTTTTTGATGTAATACATAGGGCCGCCAACATGGCAACCTTCATCATCCACTTCACGGTATTTCACTGCTAAAACCGCTTCACTGTATTTTGTTGCCATACCTACTAGGGCGGTAATCCACATCCAAAAAATAGCACCTGGCCCTCCAATAAAGAGTGCTGCAGCTACTCCAGCAATATTTCCTGTGCCTACGGTTGCCGCCATAGCGGTCATAAGCGCACTAAAAGGGCTTATGTCACCTTCTTTCTTTGATTTTCGATTTTTCCACAGCAGAGAAAAAGCGTAGAACAGGTTTCGCAGTGGGAGAAAACGTAACTTAATGGTTAAGTACACGCCTGTGCCTAATAAAAGAATCAACATAGCAGGCCCCCAAGCCCAGCTACTCGCAGTAGAAAGAATGTCGTTAATGGATTCCATAATTGGCCTTTAGTGATTGTGTGTGGTTAGGTTTCATTCAGTGAATTACTGTAAATTACCTATAAAAGATGTAAATGTCGAGCAGAATACGTTAATTGGTGCGATAAGGATGTTTATTGAGAACTTTAGTGGAAAGGTCTCTTATTAAGTTGGCAGGCCTGGTAGGTTATAAAGCGGCATGTTTGGTGTAAAATAGCGTAAAAATTTATAGCTGAGGTAAAACATGACGATTCAAGTTGAGTATAAAATTTTAGATAAACGTTTAGGTAATGAAATTGAAATGCCACATTACGGAACCAAAGGTTCAGCGGGTTTGGACTTACGTGCTTGTATTGATGAAGATATGACCATTGAACCTGGACAAACGGTGCTAATCCCAACAGGAATGGCGATTCATTTAGATGATGCTGGACTCGCTGCTATGCTATTGCCTCGCTCAGGTTTAGGGCATAAACACGGTATTGTTTTGGGTAACTTGGTTGGTTTGATTGATTCGGATTACCAAGGACCGTTAATGGTTTCGGTATGGAATCGTGGCGATACGGCTTATAAAGTTGAAGTAGGCGAACGAATTGCACAGATGGTTATTGTGCCAGTTTTACAGCCTGTATTTACCGAAGTACAGGAATTTGGTGATGCCACCGAACGCGGCGAAGGCGGCTTTGGGTCAACAGGCACAAAATAACCCCAAAGCACTTAGGCGTTTTCGGGCATGGTTCTTTTCAGAATAGGGCAGGCCTGCTCGCTTTTATTTGTTTCGTTTTGAATCAATAAACTGTTTGATTAAATGTACTGCTTTTATGAGTTGCGTTTCATCTGTTGTGTAGGCTAAACGCACATGAGTATTGGCATTAAAATCACCAAAATCTTTGCCGGGCGTGATCGCTACGCCTGTTTCGTTTAATAACTCAGAGCAGAACGCTTGTGAATCTTGGCTATATTCAGAGATGTCCCAATACAAATAAAATGCCCCTTGTGGCAAGGTTTTTAATGTAAAGCTAGCCTTTTGCATGGCGTTATAAAGGGTATTTCTTCTTTTCTCAAAGGTTTGTCTTCTAACTTCTAATTCAGCTAAAGCATCTTTTTCTAATACTTGTAAAGCCCCGTATTGAGAAGGTGTGGGGGCGGCTAAAAATAGGTTTTGTCCGAGTCTGTCTAGTATTGGAATAAGATGACTTGGGGCGACCGTCCAACCTAAACGCCAACCTGTCATACCAAAGAATTTAGAAAATGAGTTAATGACTATGACATTGTCTGGCAGGGCATTATTAGCCAAAATGCTTTCCGCTGGGCGATCGTATACCAGGCCTTGGTAAATTTCATCCACAATAAAATAGGCATTTTTTTCTGCCAAAAAGTTGGCCATGGCCATAAGTTCAGGTTGTTCAATGATTGTGCCTGTTGGATTGGCAGGGGAAGCCACCATCACTACTTTTATGCCTTTCTGCCAATGGGTTTTTAATTGTTCAAGGTTAAGCTGATATTGTGTTTCATGTGAAACAGGAATCGCCAAAAGTTCGCCATGCAATAAATTCACAAATTGGCGGTTGCAAGGGTAAGCAGGGTCGGTTAAAACCACTTTATCGCCAGGGTTTATAAGAGCCGTGAGTACGACTTGTAAAGCGCTGGATGAACCTGGCGTTATCATGATATTGCAAGCATCGACTTTGGCATGGTAAAAGTTGTGATAAAAGTCGGCAAGTTTCTCTCTTAACGCAGGTAAGCCCATGGTTGGTGTATAGTGAGTGAATCCTTGTTCTGCGGCTTTACTCGCAGCTTGGTGAACACATGGTAGCGATGCAAAATCGGGCTCGCCAATTTCCATATGAATGACAGGCTTTCCAGTGGCCTCAAGTGCTTTGGCTTCACCTAAAATTTTCATAACATGAAAGGGTTGAATGCAAGCGGCTGCAATGGATGGGTTTGGCGTAAATTGGATTTTATTAGACATAGATTTAAAGCTTAAAGTCAGGGTTTGAGAGAATTATAAAGCGTAAACCCTTTTAGAATGTATTGATTTACAGTAAAGCATGCGATGCTTGGTTTCTTCTGGGGGGATGCAAGTGGTAAAATAGTGTAATTATTTTAATTTTATTTTTAACCAAGCGACCAGGCCTGGTAAGTATTAAGTTTTAGGGGAAAGTATGCCTTCTTTTGATATTGTTTCAGAACTCGATAAACACGAACTACAAAATGCGGTTGACCAAGCCAATAAAGAAGTGACTACACGTTACGATTTTAAAGGAACAGATTCCAGTTTTGATTTAAGTGGTACAACAGTCACGTTAAAAACCGAATCGGATTTTCAGTTAAACCAAATGTACGATATGTTGGTACAAAAGGCGAATCGTCGTGGTATTGATGTAAAGTGTATGGATGTAAAAGAGCCAACCATTCATTTAAAATCTGCCGTACAAGTTATTGAGATGAAAGAAGGGCTAGACGCGCCTTTAGCTAAGAAAATCATTAAAGCCATTAAAGATTCTAAAATCAAAGTTCAAGCGGCTAATCAGGGTGATAGCATTCGAGTAACGGGCAAGAAACGTGATGATTTGCAGCAGGTTATGCAAATGCTTAAAGGCATGGAAGATTTAGAATTGCCGTTGCAGTTCAATAACTTCAGAGACTAAAACAGCATTTGAAAAAATGTCTTTTGACCAGCTTCTGTGTTGCACTGCAACTTCCGCTGCTTAGGTGTTATATACCTTGCGCGGCGGCTTTTCGTGCGCCTAGAATCTGAACAAATTTCAGTTTTTTCAATATGCTGTTTTTATTGAATTAAATTATGAGACCTAACTTCAATGAAAGTACAAGACACTATGAACTTAAATAAAGAACAAGCACAAAATATCGCTTCAGTACTTGCCGAAGCACTGCCTTATATTCAGCGATTTTCTGGTAAAACCATTGTGGTTAAGTATGGTGGTAACGCCATGACGGATGAAAAGCTCAAACAAGGTTTTGCACGTGACATCGTTTTAATGAAATTGGTTGGAATGAACCCAGTAGTTGTGCATGGTGGCGGCCCGCAAATTGGTCATTTACTTGAACGTGTGGGTAAGGAGTCTGAGTTTATTCAAGGTATGCGAGTGACCGATACTGAAACCATGGATATTGTAGAGATGGTGTTAGGTGGTTTGGTTAATAAAGAAATTGTTAATTTAATCCATCAAGCTGGCGGAAACGCTGTGGGCTTGACGGGTAAAGATGGCAATTTAATTTGTGCTAAAAAAATGGAAATGACCGCTTTCAATGAAGACTTGAATGCCCCTGAAATTATTGATTTAGGGCATGTAGGAGAGGTTGGTAAGGTCAATACCAAAGTTTTGGATATGCTGATTAAAGACGACTTTATTCCAGTCATTGCACCAGTGGGTGTTGGCAGAGATGGGCATTCATATAATATTAATGCAGACTTGGTTGCCGGAAAAATTGCCGAAGCGTTGATGGCAGAAAAACTGATGTTGTTAACCAATACGCCAGGGTTATTAGATAAGCAAGGGACCCTATTAACAGGTTTGAATGCTGAAAGTGTCGCTAAACTCGTAGAGGATGGTACAATTTACGGAGGCATGTTGCCAAAAATTCAATGCGCACTTGATGCGGTACAAAGTGGAGTGCAATCTTCGCATATTGTGGACGGTCGAGTAGAGCATGCCGTGATGCTTGAAGTCTTTACAGACGAAGGTGTCGGAACATTAATAACACGTTAGAAGTACTAAATGTAAATAGTTAAAAGTTACATAATATGGATTTAGAAATTTTATTAAATGATTACGCCATGCCGTGGATCATTAAAGCGGTAATTGCAATCGCTATTTTTGTGATTGGTAAATGGGTCGTTAAGATTCTGGTTAATCTAGTTAAAAAATTACTCGCTCGTTCAGGGACAATGGGCGAAATGTTAATCAACTTTGTTGGTTCTATTGTCAATGCGGTATTGCTACTGTTTGTTATTATTGCCGCTTTAGATCAGTTGGGCGTGGATACTACTTCATTAGTTGCGTTAATTGGTGCGGCAGGTTTAGCCATTGGTTTAGCTCTACAAGGTTCTATGCAGAACTTTGCAGCGGGTGTCATGATTTTAGTATTCAAACCGTTTAAGAGCGGTGATTTCATTGAAGCCGGTGGTGTTGCTGGTGTGGTTGAGAATGTACAAATTTTTAGTACAACCATGCGTACAGGCGATAACAAAGAAGTCATTGTGCCAAATGGTGGAATTTATGGTGGTGCTATCACTAACTACTCTGCTCGAGATACTCGTCGTGTAGATATGGTTTTTGGCATTGGTTATGATGATGATATACGTAAAGCTAAAGAAATCTTAGAAGGGCTCGTTGCGGCTGATGAGCGTATTTTAAAAGATCCTGCACCTGTTGTGGCCTTGTCAGAGCTTGCAGATAGTTCAGTTAACTTTATTGTTCGTCCTTGGGTAAATTCAGGCGACTATTGGACTGTTATGTGGGATATGAATGAAAAAGTGAAAACGTCTTTTGATGATGCAGGCATTTCAATTCCATATCCTCAAATGGATGTGCACTTACAGAAGCAAGAAGAAGTATAATCTTGCCTCAATAAATAGCTAGACTGTTTATTAAATGAAAGCCACTCAATTGAGTGGCTTTTTTTATGGCCAAACATGAGTTTTATACAAACTCCAACAGGCCTGTCGCTTACAATAGCGCTATGGATTTAATCGAACAACTCATCTTATTTGTTATCTCATTAGTGGCTAACCTCTTTTCTGCCTTAGCAGGGGGAGGGGCAGGTTTATTACAGCTGCCAGCCTTACTTTTTCTGGGTTTACCTTTTGGTGTCGCTTTAGCTACGCATAAAGTCGCCAGCGTTTTTTTGGGTTTAGGAGCAACCGCACGGCATTTAAAGTCATCGGAATTTGATTGGAAGTTTTCTGCCTATATTCTGGCAACGGGTTTACCTGGTGTTGTTTTAGGGGCGAGTATCATCTTGCAAGTTGATGACAGAATCTCTCAAGGACTGCTTGGTATTCTAACTTTAGGCTTGGGGCTCTATTCATGGTTTAAACCTGAATTAGGACAGGTATTAGAAACAAGAAATAGAGAGCTAATAGGCTTGGTAATAGGCGGTTTTGTGCTGTTTTTTATTGGCGCTTTAAACGGTTCTTTAACTTCAGGAACAGGTTTGTTCGTTACTTTATGGTTGGTACGTTGGTTTGGTTTGGATTATAAAGCAGCGGTCGCTTATACCTTGATTTTAGTTGGTATCTTTTGGAATGGTTCGGGGGCGATTACACTCGGATTACTGGGAGATATTCAATGGAGTTGGTTGCCAGCACTGATTTTGGGCTCATTGATTGGCGGTTACTTAGGCGCGCACTTTGCCATTGTAAAAGGTAATAGATTGGTTAAGCGTAGCTTTGAAGTGATTACGGTTCTGGTTGGAGTTTCATTAATCTTAAAAGCGATAAGTTAACAAGTACTGAAATAGTTCAGGTTACCAGGCCTGCTAGGTTTGTATTTTGTTAATGTGTATTGAGTTTTGACAGTATAGATAAAAAATACCCGCTACTCGTTTGAGTGCGGGTATTTTTGTTTGAGCTTAGAGTTTCTCTAAACTCATCGCAAGTTAGCTAATCAGCTTACTTAACGATTTCAACCTCAACACGACGGTTTTCAGCGCGACCTGCTTTTGTTGCGTTGTCGGCGATTGGTGATGATTCACCCATTCCTGTAACAGTCATGCGGTCAGCAGAAATACCTTTACCTGCTAGGTAATCAACAACATCTTGAGCACGTTTTTCAGAAAGTTTCTGGTTGTAAGCTTCAGGGCCTGTGCTGTCTGTGTAACCAGTAATAGCTACTTTGCTGTCTGCAACTTCATTCATGTAAGCCGCAAATACATCCAACTCAGAAATTTCTTTAACATCTGCTTTGTCAAAGTCGAAGTGACCGATAAACTTAGCTGGTGCAGTAGGAACTTCAACAACCACTACTTCTTCAACTACAACTACTGCTGCCGGAGCGGGTGCTGGAGCTACTACTGGAGCAGGCTTAGGTTCAGCCCAACCTTCACATTTAGCGATAGCTGTGTCTTTGCTCCAATCGATAGAGCGTACACAACGGTTTTCATTGTCACGCACAATACGACCCCAAGAGTCAACAACGTAAGCACTTGTGCCGTCTGCCATAATGTCACCTTTAGCCTCAACTGAAGAGTGAGCTTGAACTGAAGAAGTGGCTGCTAGAGCAATAACTGCTGTTAGAGGTAGTAATTTCGTTTTCATGAAAATATCCTTAAATTTCATTAGTAATAAATTTTTTTGACCATTAAAACATAACATGTATTTTTACTTAATCATAGGGGGATTTGCTTAAGTTTACGTTTTGTTAACACTTTGTGGTATTTTTACGTCATTCAGTTTAGTTGCACGGTTTTTTGTACTTTTTAAAGATAATTAATTTGAATTATTGTCAATATTTATTTAAATGGAGGTCAAGCTTGCCTTGATATCTTTCGGGGTAATAAACTGTTGTAATTTTCCATCGCCCGCTTCGATGTGTTTCCAATCGTTGGGCATGATTAGGTGCGCCATTGCGCAAGTGGGAAAAAGTTGGACATCTGATGCACCTTCTTTACAAATAAGCATATTAAATAGTTCCTCGAGGCCTGGATTATGGCCAATGAGCATGACTCTTTCTGCTTGTGGGGCTTCTGCTAATACTTTTTGTAATTGTAGGCAATCTGCTAAGTACAGTGATTCAACGATAATAGATGTTGCACTGCATTCATTGCAGATACGTTTAAGTGTTTGCTGTGCTCTCAATGCAGGAGAAACTAATATCAAATCGGGTGTAAGTTTGTTTTGATTGAGCCACTTTCCAAGTTTAGCGGCATTTTTTTTGCCTTTATCAGAAAGTGGGCGTTTGATGTCTGGTAAATTATCATCTTTCCAGTCAGATTTAGCATGTCTAAGTAACATCAATTCACGCAGTTTATTTGGCATGCTAAACCTTTATTGGAAGTGCTAAATTTGTAAAACGGTCAAACAAAATATTCATTAACTAATTCCGTATTCAGAACGATATTCTTTCATGGCATCTAAATATTTTTGGCTATCCGAATCGGTAGATTCTGCAAGGTAGTTGATAATGTCATTTAAGGTGATGATACTCATAACTGGAATACCATATTCCTGTTCCACTTCTTGAATAGCGGATAGTTCGCCTTTGCCTTTTTCCATACGGTCAAGTGCAATAACTACGCCAGCAGGTTTGGCTCCATTGGCGGTGATAATATCCATGGCTTCACGGATGGCGGTTCCTGCGGTGATAACATCATCAATAATCAGTACATCGCCTTCAAGAGTATGCCCAACAATGTTTCCGCCTTCTCCATGGTCTTTTGCTTCTTTACGATTAAAGGCGTAAGGCTTGTCGATATTAAAGTCTGTTGCTAATGAAACACTGGTGGTAGCCGCAAGCGGGATGCCTTTATAAGCAGGGCCAAACAGGACGTCAAATTCAAAGTTAGATTGTGCAATGGCACCAGCATAACCTTTTGCTAAGGTTGCTAATTGACCTCCCGTATTAAATAAGCCTGCGTTGAAGAAGTAAGGACTGATACGTCCCGATTTAAGCGTGAATTCGCCGAGTTTTAAAACGCCAGTTTGCATGACGAATTCAATAAATTGGTTTTTGTTCATTGAGCCGATGTGTTTTTTATGAATGGAGGATTATCTTACTCCATTCATTTTCCATCTCGCAAGTAGAATCTTAATTGAGTGACAATCATTCATACTGTGTTGGTTAAAAACCTATTGGTTTGCCCACATTATGAGTTGTTTGATTTCGTCAGACCAAATAGACGGGTCTATGGTTTCTAATGTCATTGGGATATTATCGATTCGAGGATCTTGCATTAACTGCTTGAACATTGGCCAGCCAATTTCTCCTTGCCCTAAACTGTGGTGACGGTCGAGTTTTTGACCTAATGTGGCTTTAGAGTCATTTAAGTGCATACCCTTTAAGTACTGAAAGCCGACCACCGATTCAAAGTCCTTCATTACTTCGGTGTAATTGTTTTTTAAATCATAACCGGCGGCATAAGCATGACAGGTATCGATGCAAACACCAATACGAGATTTATCTTCTACTTTGTCGATAATGTAAGCGAGCTGTTCATGCTGATAACCTAAGTTTGAACCTTGCCCAGCCGTGTTCTCTAATACCGCAATGACCCCTTGAGTTTGATCTAATGCAAAATTAATCGATTCGGCAATATAGTCCATACAACGCTCTTCTGAAATTTCACGCAGATGACTGCCGGGGTGAAAGTTAAGGCGGTTGATACCAAGTTGTTCACAACGCTGTAACTCATCAATAAAAGCATCTAATGATTTTTGACGTTTATCGATATCTGGATGACCTAAGTTAATTAAATAGCTGTCATGAGGCAGGATTTGATTCACACCATAATTGTATTTTTCACAGTTCGCTTTAAATGCTTCAATACTTGTTTCGGTTAAAGGTTTGGCAACCCATTGGCGTTGATTTTTAGTAAACAAAGCAAAGGCAGTCGCACCAATTTCATGTGCTCGCAATGGCGCATTTTCAACACCGCCTGCGGCCGAGACGTGAGCTCCAATAAATTTCATTTAAGTTACCTACTTTTTGCTTTAGTTAAGGGGTTATTCGGATTAAATCAATCTATTTAGCCGACGCTGAATAACTACTTTAAAATTATGTGGGACGTTTAAGCAGTTAGGCTCTAGGCGTAGATCGCAGGTAAGGGTTGCTTCCTTACCAAGATTCACAACAACGAGAATATCTGCTTAAACGCCCACCCGAGGGGCTGCGCCAGTTTTCCCTCAACTTCGTTAGAATTTCTTATGTTATCTAGATAGCACTTCAAAATTCTGCCTTGTTGAGGAAAAGCT
>JAUUDE010000051.1 GCA_030826915.1 Thiomicrospira sp. | reverse complement strand
TATTCCAAGGGGAATTTTGGCATTTGCGGAGACATTACCTTAAAACAAAAGCTCAATCATGGGCTTAAAAACTTCAAATAAAAACCACTAATCAAAACGATAATTTTTCTTGTACTGTCAGATTAAGTCTAAGTTTTTACAGTTAATCAACTCAAGCCCCAAAAGCCAATCAATCCCAACATCACTGCTAATTCCATCACCTCTGTCATAGCACCAGCGGTATCACCCGTCATACCGCCGGTAATACGGATCATCAGCCAACGCATCCATAGCCAAACAGCCATTAACCAAACGACTAAAGGCCAAGCGAACCAAGTGATAATAAGGATAGCTGAAATAAGCCAAAAATAGATTAGCCAACGGTTTAAATTTAAAACCATCTCTTCAGCTAAACCTTGCAAACTGACGTATTGCGTCAACGGCATCAATCCAATAGAGGCAATACGACCAATTACCGGAACAAACAACAACCAAAGCCACAACTGAGCTTCAATTAAATAGGTCAAGGCCAACCACTTTAACAACAAAATTAAGCCTAAAGCAACGCCCCCACCTGTGCCAATTCGGCTGTCTTTCATAATTTCTAAAGCACGTTGTTGATTACCCACTCCACCGAGCCAACCGTCTGCGGTGTCGGCCAAGCCATCTAAATGCAAACCACCGGTAATCCATGCCCACATCGCCAATACCAGGCCTGCAACAATTTCATTTGGCAAAATCGTATGCAATTGTGCTGTTGCAACTAGACTCAAGCCAATAATGAAACCCACCACAGGGAAATAATTAATAGACTGCCCCATCTCTTTAGCTGTAATTTTTTCAAATTGCGGTGTCGGTAAACGACTCATAAATTGTAAAGCTAACCAAAATGCTTTCATTCAGACCTCGGAGCTTGCACGATTTCAACCAGTTTACAAAATGGATTGGTCTCTGTGGGAATTACTTCAATGCTAATACGAGCCGCATAATTGAGTTCAAATTGAAACAATTGCTGATTTTCAAACCCTAAAATTTGCTGAAGCACAATTCGCATTGGCCCACTGTGCGTGACTAACAATACAGATTCATAATCAGATTGAATTAAATCTAACCAGGCCTGCTGAATACGCTGTTGAAAAGCCTTAAAACTCTCTGACTGCGGTATGTCATGCTCATAGGGGTTTTTGAGATAGTGTGTCAGCTCTTGTGGGTATTGTTGCTGCACTTCATGGAAAGCTAAGCCATCAAAAACACCAAAGTCTTTTTCTTGCCACGCATTTTCTAAGCTAAAACCATTTGACCAGGCCTGGTTATATTGTTGTTGGCTAAATTCAGTACAGCGTTTTGCTGTTGAACTCATGATGATTTCAGTGGGTTTTATGGATGCCAGCTGTTCTTGCATCTGTAGCCAACCAAGCTCGGACAGTTCAGAATCCACTCGTCCTCTTAACCAGGCCTGGTCATTGCATTCGCCGTGTCTTAATAATTCAATTCGCATCAGAAACTTGGGCTTCTTCAAAGGTTGCCATATTGGTATGCAATGCGCAGGCCAAACGGATAATTGGAATCGCCATGGCCGCACCAGAACCCTCTCCTAAACGCATAGATAAATCCAATAACGGCTCTACTTTTAAATGGTTAAATACCGCTTGTTGTGCAGGTTCAACCGATTGATGGCCAAACATCATCCAAGGTTTAACTTGTGAGTCAATTTCATAAGCGATTAATGCGGCTGCACAGGCTATGACTCCATCCACTACCATAGGTAAACCAATACGAGCACACTCTAAATACGCCCCCGTTAAAGCGGCGATTTCTAGGCCACCTACACAACGTAAAACCGCTTCTGGCGATTGCATTTGAGCTTGGTGAAGAGCAAGTGCCGATTCCAAAACGTGCTGTTTATGTAACAACTGTTTATCATCAACACCAGTGCCTCGCCCAACTAACTTGGCAACGGGTTGTTGACAAATTTGACTAATAATAGCGGTAGCAGAACTGGTATTTCCAATGCCCATTTCTCCTGCAATAAACAAATCCGAGTCGGCATTAATCGCACGAGTAACCGCTCGTTTACCAACCTTCATAGCATTTTGCATCATTTCATCACTCATTGCCGCCTGCTTAGCAAAGTTAAAACTTCCAGCGGAGACTCTATCAGAGACTAACGATGGCAGTGGTGAAACATCATTTAACACGCCAACATCCACCACCTCAAAAAAGGCGTTTTCTTGTGCGGCAATGACCGTGATAGCGGCACCGCCTGCGGAAAAGTTTTTAACCATTTCTTGCGTTACCACCGCAGGAAAAGCCGAAACGCCCTCTTCTGTCACACCATGATCAGCGGCAAAAACGCTAATCCAAGGCTGATTGATTTCTGGGCAAACTTTTCCCTGACAACCGGCCAATTGAATGGCTACAGACTCTAACTGACCTAAAGAACCAGGGGGTTTTGTTAACCTATTTTGGCGTTGTTTGGCTAATTCTAGTGTTTCAAGATTAAAGGATTTCATAATGAGTTAAAAACCTTATATTGGAAAAAGGGTGAAATTTATCGGGTGTGAAAGATTGAATAACGATTATTTATTTGATTTTACAGCCATAGGTTGCCCTGCCACCATAAACGTCATATTGTCGGCAATACGCGCTATATCTTGATGCAACCAACCTAACTCATCCACATACTGGCGGGTAAATTTACCCAATGGCACAATGCCCATACCCACTTCGTTGCTCACAATAATCACCTCAGCTGACAGGTTAGCTAAAGATGCCATTAGAGCCTGTTTTTCTTGCTGTAAACACTCTTTTTCAAGCAGGTTAAGAGTCCACAAGGTTAAACAATCTACCAAAATACAATTTTGCGCTGAATCTAACTGTTTAAGGGTTTGACTTAAATAAATGGGGGTTTCAATGGTTTGCCAGTGACTTGGACGGTCTGACTGGTGTATTTCAATACGTTGTAGCATCTCCTGGTCTACACAAGTTTGACCGTTGCTATCTACGCGCTGTGTTGCCGCTGTTGCCACATAAAATACGCTTTTACCTTGTGCTTCTTGGCTTTTTGCCAAATTTTCGGCATAGCGACTTTTGCCAGAGCGTGCGCCACCTATTACAAAATTGAGCATGTTTATTAACTAGGGTGGGTTTCAAAAATCAAAAAATAAATCATATAACCGCCGTACATCACCACCATAACAATACTCATAAGCGTAATTGGGCGCATGCCTTTTTGCTCAACCACTATGCCTTGAGCTTCAAGTTTACGATTACGGATTTTTTGCTTGATAAGCCAGTAAAAAAAATAGACAACGGCGATTAATGTAAGATATTTCAACATAATGTGATAAGCAACCTACTCTGCCGAAATGTCTGATAACAGCGTTCTGACCTTTTCAAGGTCTTCTGCTGTGTCTACGCCAACACCAGCGTCACATAATGCGTCTAACACCAGTATTTTTTCACCATGCCATAAGACTCTTAACTGCTCTAGTTTTTCAACTCGTTCCAGCTCACATTCTGGCCAGGCCACATACTGTTTTACAAAACCTGCTCTATAGGCATAGAGACCAATATGTCGTTTGTAAGCCCAGTTTTCAGGTAAGGTTTTGTTGTCTTCAGCAAAGCTATCTCGTGACCAAGGCAAAGGTGCTCGGCTAAAACTGATTGCTCGATTAGCAAAATCTCGATACACCTTAACCGCATTAGAATCAAACACCGTTTGAATGTCATTAATGGGTTCACATAGCGTTGCCATTGAGATGTCGTGATGTATCTCTAAACCTTCCGCTACTTGATGAATTAATTCAGGTGGTAGCATTGGCTCATCACCTTGCACATTCACCACAATATCGTCACCTGAAATACCTGACAAATCGATGACTTCGGCAATACGTTCAGTACCCGACTGATGATGATTTCCCGTTAAACACACTTCTGCACCAAAAGCCTCACAAACCGCTTTAACATTTTCGCACTCTGTGGCGATAATAATGCGTTCTGCGCCTGATTTTTTAGCTTGTTGCCAAGTCCATTCAATCATAGGTTTGCCAGCAATATCCATTAAAGGCTTACCAGGCAAACGGCTAGAATCAAAACGTGCAGGAATAACAATGGTAAAAGACATAGTTCTTAAATCAGCTTTTTTGTTTACGGTATGTTTCAACTTCTTCAGCAGCCAGTTGACGTGCTTCATTCTCTAATAAAATCGGAATTCCATCTCTAACTGGAAAGGCTAAATTTGCTGCCGTAGAGATGAGTTCTTGCGAGTTTTTATCATAGATAAGTTTGGTTTTACTCACCGGACAAACTAAGATTTCTAATAATTTTGGATCCATTTTTTTCTCTTAATAATTAGCGCAGGCTTAACTGAAATTAAACCACTATTTACAACGCTGTAGGATTTCTTTAATGATATTTTCATCGCATTCCGAGGCGACCTCTAAATACCACCAATGCTTTTCAGATTCTGCAAATTGCCTACATTTTACCGCATCTTTTTCAGTCATAACCAAAGGTTTTTCTTCAATCGGCCTAGTGGTGTGTTTTAAGACTTTTTCAACATCGGTTTTTTGATACGCACAATGATCATCAAAAGCGATACCATCTACCTTTAAGTGCAGCGTTTCTAAGGTTTCAAAAAAACGACTAGGATTACCAATCCCAGCCATAGCCAATACCGATTTATTGGCGTATTTTTGCATAAACTCATCAATACTCAGTTGAATTTCTGGCCATCCAACCATTCTAAAACAGATTGGGTTTAGCGCCATTTTAGAAGGGTTTGATTGAGCAACTTCCATCTGTGGAATGTCTTGTTCGGCTTTTAAGCCATTCCAAACCGTAAAATCAACCTTAGTAATACGGCGAATTGGTTCTCTTAATGGGCCAGAAGGCATACAGTATCCATTACCAAACTGCCTTTGTGCATCGATTAAAACAATTTCAATATCACGAGCTAAAGCGTAGTGTTGCAATCCATCATCACTGATAATCACATCGCATTTTGATTTTTTGTTAATTAACTCTAGCGCCTCAACACGCTTTGGCGAAACAGAAACGGCACAACCTGTTTGTTTAAAAAGCATTAAAGGTTCATCGCCACACTCTTCTGCTCGACTGTCGCTGGTCACCCAATATGGCCATTTTTTATTATTGGCGCCGTAACCTCGGCTGATAATGCCTACTCTCAAGCCTTTTGCTTGTAATCCTTTTGCAAGCCATATAATAAACGGGGTTTTGCCTGTGCCACCCACAACCACATTCCCAACCACAATGACCTTAGCTGTGGTCTGATGTGCAGGTGGCGATGACTGAAATTGATTTAAACGGCGAGTTGCCTCCCAACAAACAAGCTTTGATAGTGGTAACAATAAAATCGTTTGCCATTGTTTCTTAATCCAAAATTGCGGCCAGCTCACTGAAAATAGGTTCCTTGCTGAGATTGAAAACAGGAGTGATGATACCATTTACGCTGACTTTTGCGAGTTTCATAACGCAAATCGACTCCTAAATCACTTAATTCAAATGATACGCCACCAGAACAAGCCGTATTCCACCACTTTACTCGCTGTTTAGCATTTATTGCTTCGATTCGACTAATCACTTCCTTATTAGGAAATTTATATCTATTACGGTAACCAGATGAAAACACCACTTTACTGGGATTAACCGCTTTTAACCAAGGTTCTGAGCTAGATGACTTGCTACCGTGGTGCCCTGCCACTAATAAATCAGCCTGTAATTTTTGTGGTTGATTTGCATAAGCTTTCAAGAGTACTTTTTCACCTTTATTACTCAAATCTCCTGTTAACAGGAAAGCCGCCGATTGGTTTGAGACTTTTAATACACAAGAACGATCATTATCTGAACTGAGCGTTTTTTTAAACTTGTTTTTAAATGGTGACAGCATTTCAAAAGTGACACCATCAAACTGCCATTTTTGCCCCGCATAACAAGCTGTAAATGGTTTGATTTCATGCGATTTAACCTTAACATTAGCGTCCGATGTCCAACTTCTTTGTAACTGTTGATTCAATTTGTCTGGCTGGCCACTAATTGCCTGTTTTACTGTTAATGACTTAACCACACTTTCTGTGCCTCCAGCATGGTCCATATCGCTATGACTGATAACCAGTAAGTCTATTTTTTGCCAACCTTGCGACTTTAAATATGGCAAAAGCGCAACTTGAGCCGCATCTATTTTATTGCCCCACTTAGCTCCAGCGTCATACACAACCACATGATTTTGGGTTTCAATGACAATTGCCTGACCTTGCCCAACATCCAATACCGTTAACCAAGCCTTAGAACCCTCTTGCGTGTTTATTGCCCTGTTTGGGTTATAAGGATAGACAAACACAACCACAATAAACAGTAGTAAACCTAACTGAAAAGCCCATGGAGATAGGCGCCGTTGCTTTTGAAAAATCGTAAAAACTCGATAAAAGACAAACATCAACAGTAATATCGCCAACAACCAAAGAATTGAATGCCCTATGGTTGGTAACGGAATATCAGGCAAGTTTATTAGCCAATACAGATAATCCCAGAGTTGCTGCCAACGCCAATCCACCGCAATGAAGAATTTTTGCCCCAAAGGCAATGAAACAAAACCAACCACTGTGCCAATTAATAAAGCGGGCAAACCAATAAAAGTAACAAAAGGCACCGCTACCAAATTTGCCAATAAGCCATAAACGGGAATCTCATAAAAATTCCACATTATTAACGGCATTAGACCGATTGATAAAGTGATTTGCATAGCAATAAGCTGTTGCCATTTCGGTTTGTCTTTAAATATCTGTAAGCTGATAAAAATCAAGATTACCGCATAAAAAGACAACCAAAAGCCTGTACTCAAAACAGCCTTAGAATCCCAAGCGATAATAAGAAATGCCGCCATAGACAGGGCACTCCATGGCTGAAAACTGCGCCTAATCAATAAAAAAGCCAGTATGGTGACAACCATTATCCAAGCACGTTGCGTTGGAATTGAACCACCTGAAATAAACAAATATAAAGTAGCAAACAATACCGCACCAGAAGCGGCTAAGGTCGGCAAAGTAATCACTTGTAAACGATACAAACCTAACCACCACAAAGCTTTAAAAAACCAAAAGCCAAGTAACGCCATAATACTCATATGCAAACCAGAAATGGCCATTAAATGAATCGTGCCTGTTTTTTGAAACAAGCTCCATTGTTCTGAAGCTATTTGTGATTTATCACCTATGAGCAAAGCCTTGTAGACGGCCTGAGATGGACTGTTTTTTAATAATTCAGTTAGGTAATCAGCCATACTAGCTCGCCAAACTCGCCAGTTAAATAATGATGGCTCAGCAAGTTTAACCCCATTCCTTTGGGGCTGTTCGACTTCTGCTTTATTCGCTGAAAAAAGACCAGAAGCTGAAGCTTTGGCTAAGATACTGTTTTGAAACAGCCACGCTTCGTAATCCCGACCAGCAGGATTCATCGCTGCATGATTCGCTTTCAGTTTGGCGATAAACTGCCATTTCTCACCGACCTTTGGTTTATCTTTTAAGCGATGCCATTCATCATATGGCAAATACCAAGCAAACTGAATTTTAGGCGGATTAAACGACCAGGTCTGGGTCATATTTTCCATAACATCAGAATTAGAAATTTTGCCTTTATAAGAATTTGAAACTTTGAGTAGTTCAGCATCAAAAGCGTACTTAATGTGCCCACGGCCTTTTGATATATTGGGAAGACTTAACACACTGGTTTCAACCACCACCTTTTGATTGAAAACTACTTCAGGAATAGAAGGTGAAAGAAAAGCCTGCCAAAAGACTAAATTCATGCCTATAATGACACTGAAACCAAGATTTAAAACCCTAAGCTTTAGATTTGAAATTGAATCTTCTTGGGGATAATTTTGGTGCTGTTTAACTGTATGATTTAAAAAGTATAGATAAACAAACAGCAAAAAAAGTAACAGCCACCCTACCCAAACAGGTGGAAAAATAGGCAATTGATAGCATAGAATAACGGTAACAACTAAGCCGATAACAAATTGAATAAACATGCCAAAGAAAATCATTAAACGTTATTTACCGAATCCTGAAAAAATCAAAAACCTAAAAGGGTTTGGGGTATTAGGAAAGTTGTTGCACAGCCCAAATATTTGGCACTTAAACCGACATTCAGTATCTAAAGCTTTTATTGTTGGGTTATTTTGGATGTCTATCCCCATGCCTTCTCAAATGATTGCTTCTGCTATAACCGCCATATTATTCAGAGCTAACTTACCCATCAGTGTAGCCCTAGTTTGGATCAGTAATCCGTTAACCATGGGGCCTATTTTTTATTTCAACTACGTTGTTGGAACGCTTATTCTTGGGCAAGATGCAAATGAAAACCTCACCTTTGAACTTAGCTGGGACTGGATAGTAAACGTTCTTGGTGAGCTTTGGGTACCCCTTTATTTAGGCAGTGCCATTGTTGGACTTGTTCTTGGGTTAATTTCCTATATTGCCGTTAAAGTTTTATGGCGTCATCATGTAATTAAAAACTGGACAACCAGAAAAGCTAAAAATATACGTAAATAATCTAACCAATATATATAGTATACTTATCAGTAAATTATATGTAAAAATCATTTCAAATTTTATGTTGTTTTATCTCCTCTCTTTTGTAAAAACCACCAAGTAGACATTTTAAACATGCTTTATATACAGATTTATTTAGCATTGCTTAAAAACGCGAGTAACAACGAAGTTATCAACAATAATAAATGTCAAAAATTCAAAAAATAGATAACGCCTAGAGCTACTTATAAAAAGAAGCTTTAGAAAAGAAGTGTAAACTCATTAAAAATAAAAGAATTCACTAACTACATCTAAATGTAAACTGATGGTAAGTTGTTTATTTGAACTTTATTTAGGTAAAGAATCTTAATAGACAATTTAACCTGATTCTTCTTTTAAGTATTATTTGAGCGAAAAATACTAAAAAACAACGCTGTGCTACACGTAAAGGGAATATTAATGACTAAGAAAGAGATAATCATAAAATTAAGAGCCGCCAAAGCTTCGCATATTCAATGGCGTGCTTATGCTCAAGCAATTGTTGGTGGCTTTTCAGTTGATCAAAACCATGTACCGGTTATACACACCAACTGTAAATTTGGTCAATGGTATTACGGTAAAGGGCAGATACTATCTAGCTTAGGTGGATAAGCTGCAATCGATGCTCCTCATGCAATGTTGCACCAAATATATATGGAAATATTCAAACTGATGTTTGGTGAAGTCAAAAAAGGTTTCTTAGGCGGCCTGTTCACCTCTAAAGAGAAAACACGTGAAAAAAATCAGAAGAAAGCTGGTGAACTCATGAAAAACCTCATCGCTGTGTCTGAAACGCTACTAGAAGCCATTAATATGCTTGAACAAGAAATAATGGATTTAACTGACGAAGAAATTGAAGCTTTATACTAAACTAAACTTTTTTAAGGGGACATTATGAGTAAAAAAGAGTCTATAGCCTACTTAAGAGCAGCAAAATCATCAGTTGTGCAATGGCGCTCTCATGTACAAGGATATGCTCTTGGCATGCCTGTTGATCAACGTCACCTTCCTTTGGTTCATACTGATAGTTTTTACGGCCGCTGGTATTACTCTGAAGGCCAACAATTGTCATCCTTACCTAGCTACGATGCAATTAACGACTATTTAGAAGACGTTCATCATAAATATATGGAGCTTCATAAGTTGCTACAGACCCCCATTAAAAAAGCCGGCCTGTTTGGTTCTCAAGATAAGTTAGACCAAGAACGAAAAGAACAAGTTAAAGTGCTAATGGATAGTACTTTTGTCAGTGCCAAAATGCTGGTAGACGCCACAATTCAACTAGAACATGAATTGATGGAATTAAGTGACGAAGAGTTTGATAAGCTCATTTAGCGCTCTTTAAATTCTGTCGTTTCGTAAAGATCGTTAAGCCTTTTAAGATTTAACGATGCTTTACAAATAAAAACTATTCAGTTTTTTCGTTCATAGCCGTCAAAGCCTTTACAACCCTTGCATTCACGCTGTTTTTAGAGAAATGCCCCTTTTTGGTTAACTTGCCAGCCTTAATACCAGTAAACAAAGTGATTGCGTCGTCTATATGACTCATTGTATAAATATGAAACTCACCCTTCTCTACCGCATTTCTAACTTTAGTATTCAGCATTAGGTGACTGGCATTTGCTTGCGGAATAATAACGCCTTGGCTACCTGTTAAACCACGTGCATTACAAATTTTATAAAACCCTTCTATTTTCTCATTCACACCGCCAATAGGCTGTATCTCACCAAACTGATTTATTGATCCCGTAACTGCCAAATCTTGGCGCATTGGCAACTGCGCAATAGATGAAATTAAAGCAAGTAATTCAGCAGAAGAAGCTGAATCCCCTTCTACACCATTGTAAGATTGCTCCATAACAATCGACCCGCTAAAGCCTAAAGCTTGCTTTCTCATGTAACGGCCACGCAAATACCCAGAAAGAATCAACATGCCTTTTGAATGAATAGGCCCAGCCATCTCAACTTCACGCTCAATATCAACCACCCCTTCATCACCAGGTGAAGCTTGTGCTGTTATTCTTACCGGTTGGCCAAACGACTGTCTACCAACTGTTAACACAGTTAAGCCATTGACCATTCCTATGTGATGACCTTGCGTTAAAATCAAAACCTGTTGTTCTGTAATGGCTCGGTGATAATACTCTTCCATCAAACCTGTATGAAATTCACGCTGCTGAATAGTAGCTTCAATCGTTTGGCGACTAATAGAATCTTCACCATTGGCTATCGCATAGGCATTGGCTTCGGCTAACACATCTCTTAAAATGGCTTTATTGCTGTATAAACGACTTTCATCTTCTGCCATACGAGAGGCATGCTCAATCAAACGCTCAAAAGCCGATGTTTTAACAGGTAAGTTATCCCAATCTTTTATCTCTGAGGCAAGCTGTTTTGCCAGTGTGTACTCATGTTCGGCAGTACGAGATAACTCCACTTCAAATTCAACTTGTACTTTAAATAAACGACTAAATTGTGCATCAATTTCTTGCAAAGCATAAAAATGCTCAGCCTGTCCCATCAATACCAGTGTTAAATTAAGCGGAAAATCTGGCAAATGGTAAGGAGCAACACTACTTGAGGAAGGCACTTCAAAACTCAGGTTTTTACTCATTAATGCCGCTTTTAAGTTTGACCACACCTCTGGATCTTTCAATATAGATTGAATATTTAAAATAAGGTAACCACCATTAGCCTTCTGCAACAGCCCTGCTTGATGACTCATCGCCAAGCTTACGGCATCTTTGGCTGAAGCAATTGCAGAATTAATGGTGTAGCCAAACAACTTAGGCATAGTGGCGTTCTGCTCATAAAGAATTGGGGCATGCTTTAATTCACGATGATCAACCAACAAGTTCACTTCAAATATGGATAATCCATGCTGTTCAGACAACAGCTCTTCCAAACTCGATTGATTATTAGCGGTAACCTCATCGGCATTTTGATCCCAAAAAAGGTGTAATTTAGAAACAATGCTATTTTGTAAAGAATCTAAATAAGCGCCAATTTCAGGTGTTTTAGCAAATTCCATTTTAATCGTTTGAATCAATGGCTCTAAATGCTCATTGGCCACTTGCGTATTCAAACGCTTACCGGCATCCATAAATTCATGCTGTAAAAATGGAAAATGAGTAAGGCCTTGATTTAAGGCCTCTTCAACTTGGTCAAAAGCTTCCAAAAATTGCTTCTGAACAGTTTCATCAAAATTCTTTAACTCTGCCGCACGATAATGTTTACCATCAATCAAAGCGGTGAGTACAAAACTGTTTTCGGCCTGGGTGATAGCAATATCCAGTTTATCGGCCAATTCAAAAGCTGGAGCTAATATCGCCTCTTGTTTTTCACTCAAATCATTTTCAAGCAACTGACTTCTCAGCTGATAGGCATGCCCATCAAACAAAACAGGCAGCTGAGTTTTTAACTGGGTTACAAATGACTCAACCGCCAATTTAAATTCAAAGCCTACTCCTGCATCAAAATATAAGTATTGAGTTTTATTACTTTCACTAAAATCTGAAACCAGCACAACGTCTTTAGGCATTGGTTTTTGGTCTATAGACTTAGCCAACATAGCTTTAGTCATACCAATACGACCAACACCGGGCTCACCCATAATAAAAATATGGTTATGGTTACGTTTCATATGCAAACCAAAATTTAACGACTGATAAGCCCTAGGATGAAAGTGTTGCATAAAATCCAGAATTTCTGCATCTTTGCCTTTAGTTTTACAAGGGTTAAATTTGCTCTGTTTTAAACGAGTAAAACGATATAACTGCTGGGTGGATAGTTTTGCCATAGAGATGATTTCAACTTTTTATTCTTATTCACTCTGCCAATTAAATTTAATGCACAGAGTTTACTGGTAAATTTTGATATCACTATAACAAAAAAGCCCGCAACTCGGTGCGGGCTTTTTATGACTATTCTGACTTAGTAAAAGCAGATATTTAATTTAATAATCTTCACGTGGTGGATTTGCGTGAATTTTATGAAATGTTAAATCCGCACCTTGATATTGCTCATCTTCATCCATACGAATCGTTGATATGGCATTTACAACTAAATAAACAAGATACCCACCTACAAACGCAATTGAAATACCAATACCTATACCAATTAGCTGAGACATCATAGAAACACCACCTAAACCACCAAGAGCTTCACTACCAAAGATACCAGCGGCAAGAGCGCCCCAAACACCAACTAAACCATGAAGCGGCCAAACACCTAATACATCATCAATTTTTAATGTTTTCTGTGTCCATGTAAAGGCTTTAACAAATAAAGCACCGGCAATTAAACCAATAACTAACGCACCCAAAGGACTAACCACATCAGAACCCGCACAAATGGCTACCAGGCCTGCTAAAGGGCCATTGTGCACAAAACCTGGATCTTTCTTACCAATAAAGGTAGCAGCTAAAATACCCCCAACCATTGCCATTAATGAGTTCATAGCAACCAAGCCTTGAATTCCCTCAACGGCTTGCGCAGACATCACATTAAAACCAAACCAACCTACGGATAGAATCCACGCACCTAATGCTAAAAATGGAATGCTTGATGGCGGGTGAACATGACGGATATTACCTTGTTTGTCATAACGATTGTGACGAGCACCCAAAACAAGAATCGCGGCTAAAGCAATCCAACCACCCACACCGTGAACAACAATAGAACCAGCAAAATCATGGAAACCAGCACCAAAACTCTCTTCTAACCAAGCTTGAATACCAAAGTTACCATTCCACGCCATACCCTCAAATAAAGGATAAACCAAAGCAACAATTAGAAAGGTTGATAATAAAACTGGGTAAAAACGAGCTCGCTCAGCAATACCACCTGAGACAATCGCAGGAATTGCGGCTGCAAATGTCATCAAAAAGAAAAACTTCACTAACTCATAACCCGACTTTTCTGTCATCGCTTGAGTTAATTGGCCGTCTACATTGAAACCAAGGAATACACCATAGGCAACACCGTAACCAATAAAGAAATAAGCGACGGTTGAAACACCTAGGTCACTCATGATTTTAACCAAGGCATTTACCTGGTTCTTGTGTTGTACTGTACCTACCTCTAAAAATGCAAAACCTGCATGCATAAACAGGACTAAAATTGCACCTAGTAGGATAAACAATACATCCAAACTTGTTGTTAGCTGTTCCATTTTTCTCCTCGTTGAGCTTTTATGACGCTAAAAATTGTCTTTAACAATAGATTTAAAACTTAATCTAACCGTCGAGTCGCGGTCTATTCGCTACAATAGAATATAAGATATCACTCTACATAACGACACAAATTGTACCAAAATTCATATTATGATTTTAGAAAATGTAACCAAACCAACGCCGTTAACCCCTTTACAATCAAGGCTATTTAATGAATATCAAGTAAACGTTTGGATAAAACGTGATGATTTAAACCACCCAACGGTTCAAGGCAACAAATGGCATAAGCTTCAAAATAATCTTATACAGGCAAAACAGCTCAACAAAGATACGCTTATTACCTTTGGTGGCGCCTATTCTAATCATATTGCCGCCACGGCAGCAGCGGCAAAAGCCGCAGGTTTTAAAAGTATTGGTATTATCCGAGGGGATGAATTAGCAGGCCTGCCTGAAAAATGGAGTAACACCTTAAAAGGTGCGTCTACAAATGGTATGCAATTTATTTTTATTGATCGTCAAACTTATCGCAAAAAAGACACTTCAGATTATCTAAATAATTTACAACAGCAACACCCTAATGCTTTCATTATTCCAGAAGGTGGCACTAATCAACACGCCATTTTAGGGTTTGAAAATCTCGTAGATGATCTCTACCAACAATGCCCAGACTGGACACATGTTTTTAGTGCTGTTGGCACAGGAGGAACACTTGCAGGGTTAATACATTTTTCTCAAAATAAAACAAAAAACAGAAACCAAAAAACTCAGAAAAACATAATTGGTGTACCAGTACTTAAACAAGGTGAACACCTTAAGTCGCAAATAAACGATTTATTAGACCAAGTGAAAATTGACTCAAATTCGTACAATTCAAATACTGTTTCATGGCAACTTCTCACTCAATACCATGATGGAGGTTATGCAAAACAATCCCCTCAAGGATTAAATTTTCAAAAGAAATTTGAAGAACAATTTGGCATTTTACTCGACCCAATCTACACCTCAAAAATGGTTTATGCATTTTACGACCAACTAAAAAGTCAAAAAATAGTAAAAGGTTCAAATGTAATTTTATTGCATACAGGGGGACTTCAAGGAAGAAAACAAACCTATAATTAATCTTAACTAAGGTTTATAAATATTTAATTTTTAACAGTATTTACATTACTAAAAAGAAATAAATTACAGCTTAAAAAAGTTAAAGTATTTTATTAACTCCCCTCTCAAACAATTCATTCACTGCTATCCATAACTCAAATTTCTTAAATACGTTTAACTCAATTAAAACCAAACGACTAGGTTAAACATTAACAAAAATTTTAACTGAAACAATCGAGTTTATTTCTAAAATAAAATACAACTGTTGTATTACCGCTTGGCTATAAATATTTTTTGGTATGGTTCATTAATAATTTTAAACATTCTTATTGTGTATTTAATTATAAATTAATTCTATAATTCCTAAAAACACTTTAATGGAAGTAGTCCTATGAACATTACCATTCTCGGCACAGGCTTTGCAGCATTAACCGCTGTAAAACAAACTCGTAAATCTGCACCTAATGCAAAAATAACGGTAATTGCTCCGCAAGAATCCTTTTTGTATTACCCAAGCCTTATTTGGATTCCTTCAGGGCTGCGTAAAGGCGATGATTTACGTATTAACTTACATAACTTTTTTAATCGCCAAAAAGTGCAATTTATTGAAGCCAGTGTTGAGAATGTCACCAATGGTGGTCGCACTGTTGTTACTTCGGCTGGTAAATTTGAAAATGACGGATTGATCATTGCCTCTGGTGGGCGTTTTATTAAAAAACTACCTGGTATTGAGCACGCTATTACGCCTTGCGAAGGTATTAATGCGGCCAATAAAATCAAAGAACGATTAGACGGTATGACAAGTGGAACCATTGCCATTGGATTTGGCGGCAACCCCAAAGAGCCATCAGCGATGCGTGGCGGGCCTATGTTTGAGTTCCTATTCGGTATAGACAACCTACTGCGCCGTCAAGGGCGTCGTGATAAATTTAAGCTCATCTTCTTTAACCCAGCACCACAACCTGGTAAACGTTTAGGGCCAAAAGTTCCTGGCAAACTAGTGAAGATGATGGCTAAAAAAGGCATTGAAACCCATCTAGGCCATAAAATGGTTGGCTTTGAAGCCAATAAGGTAAAAACCGAAGGCGGCGAGTTTGAAGCAGATTTAATTCTGTTTATGCCTGGTATGACCGGGCCTGCTTGGCTACCAAACTCTGATTTACCAAAATCTGAAGGTGGCATGATTTCAGCCAATAGCCATGCACAAGTTAACGGCTATGAGAATGTTTATGTCGCAGGTGATGCAGGAAGTTTTCCAGGGCCAGAATGGCAAGCTAAACAAGCACACGCCGCAGACTTACAAGCCACAGCGGCAGCCAAAAACTTAGTGAAGTCATTAAATGGCCAAACAGATTTTGAAGAGTTCAAACACGAACTTATTTGTATTGTAGATACCCTTTCACACGGTATTTTAATTAAACGTACTGATAAAGGCACAACCTTATTACCACCATGCCGTTTACTGCATTTTGCAAAACGTGCATTTGAATGGATGTATCTAAGACAATACAAATAACAAAAATTAAATTACAAACAATCACACACAAAGGCAAAACGATGCAAAAGAAAATCTTTAAAGACAAATACCCAATTTTTTCAATTGAATTCACTAAAGAAGAATCAAAATTTGATAGCGTACCCGCTATTTTAGACTTTCTTCATTCATTAGTTGAAGCACACCCAAAAGCGTTAAATATTGCTCGTTTTGACCACTTTAGCCATACTAAAAGCATTAATGGTGAAATTGGTGAAGGCATTAAAGATGCACAAAACCTAATTCTTTGTTTTGGTATGCAACTGCCCTCTGCCGATCCAGTAGCGGTTCGTCCTCGATCTATTGGTGTTACTGACATGGGTAAAACTTTTATTGTTAACTTTATGGAAGCGCCAAACCCAATTGCTAATGAAACCATGGAATCTTGGGTAAAACAGTTGGTTAAATAAACAACACCATATGTACTTAATTAACCAGCTTATTTAAGTAACCGGCTTATTTAAACCTCGTTTAAAACGCATTTAAACGAGGTTTTTTTATGACTAAAACAACGCAAATTTAGCCTTGTTACGCCATTAGCATTCAAAACAGCGCTTATATCCAGTACACTAAACTGACTCTATTGTTCATTTACTTGGAAATAACCATGCCTGATAACAAAGCAATGCAAACCAATCTATGCAAAACACTCGTCACTTATAAAAAGGCGCTATCTCTGTTTTTGCTTACAAGCAGCCTCATAGTAACCAACGTATATGCTCAAACCGCTTCACAAGTTAAAGACAATCCAAGTAACGCATCAAAAAACACCTTGAGTGCCGAACAAATTTTACATACCTCTCTGGTTCTTACTGCTTTACAACTCGATTTTTACAATGAACGCTGCCGTGGTATTAGCGTGGCTAAAAATTTCAATAAGGTAAATCGGCTTTACATCACAAAATACAGCTTAACCGCCAATAACTACATCAAACTCTATATTAACCCTGATGTACGCAAAGAAAAGGCGCAGCACGAAACCGCTTTTAAGAAAAACCTAAATGCCATTGGTGGTTGCAGCAACGCCAAAAAACAAGGTTGGATAAAGGCGCTTAATGAGCAATTTAATAAAAAATACGACCAAGCCGAATTGTCCGCTTGGTTCCCAGAAGAAAACTAGCCTGAAAGTACCAGGCCTGGTAGGTTAAGAGTTTAGAAATAAAGGTGAATACCCACCTTTAAAAACAAATATTGGCGGTAATACACTAATCTGGCGCACCATCAATAAACGTCTTATATAATCCAGCATCTTATCTAAAACCCTCTGCGACACGGTTTTTCGTTTAAGAACCGAGAATGTAATCTCTAAATTCATCGGCATCCATTTTGCCACGCAAGGCGTTGGCGATGTTCCATAACTGTTGTTCGAGTAACTTTTTTTCTTCTTCTTACATGAACTGGGTATCTTTTAAACTAGGTAATAAATTGTGCGTAATATTAACACAGTGTTAATGTAATTAGCCTTTGTTTATTGGCTTTTATGCCTCTTTTTCATAAGAAATATCGGTGACATACCACGCCTTTTTGCCTG
>JAUUDE010000037.1 GCA_030826915.1 Thiomicrospira sp. | reverse complement strand
AGTCAAACCATATTGAAAATGCCGAATTTTTAAAAAGTGACCTCTTTAACGATTGTCAAAAATCTCCGTGGTTTAGAAAGCAAAAATACCACCGAGTATTACTAGACCCAGGCAGACAAGGCGCCTTTGAAATCAGCAAATCTTTACACCTGTTAAAACCAGAAATTATCGTGTATGTTTCCTGTAATTCGGCCACCTTGATACGAGACATTAAAGAACTCGAAAAACAAGGCTATCAATTAACTAAAGCAGGCCTGATAGACATGTTCCCACACACAACACATACAGAAGTCATGGTGCAACTTGTTAAGACAAAAAGAAAACAAATTAAAAAACAGAGCCGTATTTTTAAAATGTAACCCTCCCTAATTGAACCCCTTCCTACCCTCAACTGTAAACTAGCGACAATCAAAGTGTTGGTTCACAGTTGAAGCTAACTCTAGACCACTATAAATTTATTTTTTTAATACCCAAATCAATCTTCATTAAAACAAAGCATCTCACCTAATACATTCAATGTAACTCAAACCAACAATCTTTAATGGATGTCTATATCTGCAATAAAACCTTAATTTAACTGACAACTAACAAACACTTCTCTCATCTAAACTCAATCGTAGTTTTAGATGTCTAGACAAGTGAAATGATTGATCGATACAGCCCAGAAAAAATTTACATGCAAATATCCAAAGCGATTGAGGCTGACATTCAGGATGTGTTTGAACCTGGTGACTTATATCTTTCTGAAAAAGTGCTAACGGAAAAATTTGGTGTTAACCGCCATACGGTTCGTCGTGCAATTGAAGAACTTGTTAAACAAGGAATTTTAGAAAAACGGCATGGTTTCGGTACTTTTATTGCCGAAAAAAGATTGGCCTACTGCATTAAAGGCCATCAACGTTTTACAGAATCCGTAGAAGCCAATGATTTATTGGCTGAAAGTACTGTTTTAAATAAAAAAGTCATTTCTGCTCGTGGCGGAGTTGCAGAAAAACTGCAATTAAAAAATAACGACGAAGTCATTCAAGTTGACTCCCTTAGAAAGGTGGAAGGTAAAGTAGCGGCTTTAATTACCCACTTTATACCAAAAGATATTTGCCCTGCAATATCAGAAAAATATGAATCTGGATCTCTGGGTGAGTTTCTAAAAGCAGAGAGCAATATTCAGCCAAAAAGAATTTCGAGTTTAGTCTCTTCCGCCATGCCAAACGCCGAAGACAGTTTCAGGCTTGGAATGGCAAGTAGCCAACCTGTCCTGAAAGTAAAAACAGTTAATGAGGACACACAAACCGGAAGAAGGATCGAGTACTCCATCACACGATTTAGATCCGACATGATTCAGCTTGAGATTTTAATAAACACCTAAAACAGACCTTAAGACCTTTACGCAATCCGTCTAATCACTCTTTTGGCTGGATTGTTTAAACGTTTTATACAGTTTTTGAATTTTAAATTTAACTTTATATTTTGGAGAAACACCAATGAAACTTAAGAACATATTCTTAGCAGCAGTAGCCGCAGTTACTTTAGCGCCTCTAGCCGCTTTCGCACTACCAGATGGTTCAAAAGAACACCCTCTTCGCGTATTAATGGTTCCAGCCGATACAGGAACCAACGATATCACTAAAGACTACGGCCCTGTATTCCAAGGTATTACTAAAAACTACGGCATTCACTTTGATATCAAAGCTGGTGCAAGTTACGCGGCGGTGGTAGAAGGTATGTGTAACGATAAAGCCGATATTGCTTGGTTCGGTGCCGTGACTTACGGTGAAGCAAATGACAAATGTGGCGTAGATCTGTTAGCCGTTGACGTAAAAAAAGGTGACTCGTCTTATTACTCTGGAATTTTTGTTCGTAAAGACAGTGGTATCAAAAAGATTTCAGACCTAAAAGGTAAAAGCATGGCGTTTGGTAGCCCAAGTTCAACGTCTTCATTCAACTTCCCTGTAGCAATGTTAATTGCTGACAAAGTTGACCCTGTTAAAGACCTTAAAAAAGTCATCATTGCCGGTTCTCACTCAGCTTCTTTAGCTGCACTAGCAGAAGGTAAAGTAGATGCAGCAGCGGCTTCATACAATTCTTTTGGCAAAGCGGCTAAAAAAGGCGCGATTGACCCAGCTAAGTTCATGCCTCTAGCGAAGTCTCAACCTATCCCTAATCCTCCACTAGCCATGAACAAAAGTTTAACACCTGAGCTAAAAGCAAAGCTACGTAAAGCTTTTGGTGAAATTCATACCAAAATTGACCCTTCAAAAATTCGTGGATACGGAGGTAAAAAAGTGGATCGTTATGACACTAATTTTGATGAGCAAAAAATCTTTGATGCTTTGAAAAAACTAAGTGCCGTAACCAAGGCTGTTAAAGCAGAAATGGTTGAAAAAGCAGGTCAGCGTTAATTTTTAAATAGTTAACCGATCTTAAGGGCACATCATATTTTGATGTCCCCTTAAGAGACCTTTGCAAACCAGCTTTAGGCTTGTTTGCAAAGGTCTCTATTTTGGGAGAAAGAACTATGTTAATTTTTGATAAAGTCAGTCGCGTTTACCCTGATGGAACACAGGCAGTAAAAGATGTATCAATCCACCTTAAAAAAGGTGAATTTTGTGTCCTACTTGGACCGTCTGGTGCAGGTAAATCAACCTTGATGAATATGGTAAACGGCTTGGTTGAACCTACAACAGGCAAGATTATTTTAGATGGTGAAGAGCTGAATAAAAAAAATCTACAGACGATTCAGCGTAGCGTCAGTATGATTCACCAACAGCTATACTTAATACCTCGTTTAAGTGTTCTACACAATGTATTAACAGGTGTTTTGCCTCAAGCAGGATTCTGGCGTAGCATGATTAAGTCTTTCCCTGTTAAAGATCAAATGCGCGCTTTTAAATTACTAAATGAGGTCGGTTTAGAAGAAAAGCATCTTACGCGTCGAGCTTCCGAATTATCTGGTGGGCAACAACAACGTGTTGCAATAGCACGAGCTTTTATGACGAAACCAAAAGTAGTTTTAGCAGATGAACCCGTCGCCAGCTTAGACCCAGCAATGAGTCGAAGTGTCTTAAACAGTTTAAAAACAGCCGCGCAAACTCATGGAGCTACCGTGCTTTGTACCTTACACCAAATGGACTACGCCTTAGAGTTTGCTGATCGCATTATTGCATTACGAGCTGGTCAAGTCTTTTTTGATGGTTCACCTTCTGAAATGGGCAAGGAAGTACAAATACGGCTGTATGAAATCGAGCGAAAGAGTTTAGAAAAGCAAGGTCCAATTATTGAATCTGACGCAGTCTCTCCTCCTCTCCAAGTCTCTAAAGTTAAGCCGAAGGATGCTGTTTCATGAAGACTGCAAACGATGTTTATCAAGAAAAAGGTTGGCGTGAATGGCAGACTTACCATGCTGTCACGCCGAAAACCGTATTGTTTCTGTTTTTTGCTTTTGTACTGCTTGCATGGTCAGGCCATAACACTGAAATGGACAAAGCTGCAGTAGAAACCAGTAAAGCTGTTCTTTCTGCCGTTGGAATCGGAGATTCAGATGTGTTGAATGGCGTTACCAAATTCGGTAGCCAAGCCTTTCCATTAAAGTTTGAAAGCCGCACCGAATTAACACGCCTAGAGGATGTTGATTTACAAGATTTACCTTTGTTCTCTTACATAGAAGAAGGCGTTTCGAGTGAATATGATGTCGATACTGATACATGGACGGAAGAAAAAACGGAATATTTAGTTGAGCCTATTGGCTACCTTAAAAAGGTTCTATGGATGATGTGGGAGACCATCGAAATGGGGTTTTGGGGAACCGTAATCTCAATCATGATTTCTTTACCTTTAGGGATTTTAGCGGCTCGCAACTATTCACCTCATCCTATCGTTTATCATATATCGCGAGGCTGGTTAAGTTTTCACAGAGCCATGCCTGAACTAATCGTGGCACTTTTTTTAGTTCTTATCTACGGTTTTGGTCCTATTGCAGGTGTCCTAGCTTTAGCCATTCATACCTCTGGCGTCTTAGGTAAATTCTTTGCCGATGAAATTGAAAACGCTCCTAAAGGCCCTCAAAAGGCTCTAAGTTCAGCAGGCGCCAATTCACTTAAAGTATTGCGTTATACGGTTTTCCCACACGTTTTACCAGCCTGGATTGCTTATGTCCAATACATTTTTGAACGCAATATCCGTACAGCAACAGTACTCGGTATCGTCGGTGCTGGGGGTATCGGCATGGAACTTAAAGGTCGCTGGGATTTATTTGATTATGATCATGTGGCAACCATTCTATTAATCATTTTTATCGCCGTTCTGGTGCTTGAGTTTTTCTCTCAGAAACTACGTAACAAAACACTTTAGCAAGGAAGCTACTATGAATAACTCCTGTTGCAAAATTTCCCGTAGTTTATGGATTCGAGCTTTAAAGCTCGTTCCTATTGATGAAATTAAAGTGGTTATTGATGCTGTTATAGATGAATATGAAGTAACCTACAAATCAATACCTCAGTCTGGTCTTGGTGTATTGCAAACCAAAGATACGGCTATGCACGAGCCCTACTTTTTAGGTGAATTTCCTATTGCAACCAGTTGGGTAGTTCTAACTGATAAGGAAAACAATACCTATGAAGGTGCTGCACAACTTATGGATGATGATGAAAACTTAGTCTCATTGTTTGCGGTGTGCGATGCCATTTTAGCGAATAATTTATCATCCTGTAACAAGTTATCTGATTTGGTCGTACTAGGCGAATTTAAATTTGCTCAAGAGGTGCGAACGCGTAAAGCGATGCTCGGTTCAACAGCGGTTGATTTTTCATTACTAGGCGCGGCCGAAGAAGATAAGGAAAATAAGCGTGCTTAAACAAGATTTACTGGGGGCTCATATTAAGGCCATTTGGCTTGCCGAGACCCAACAAGCGTTATTCAATAGTTTGATGCAAGTCATGTCTCGACCAGGGCGGCTAGATAATTGGGAACAATGGTTGGAAAACAGCCCTGCCTATTTAGCCGTATTAGCGACTTTGCTGGATGGAGAGGTTTCATTAAATGATGTTCATGGTTTACTTACAGAATCAGACTGGCCAATGTTACAAGCTAAAAAGTCAGAAGTAGAGCTGGCTAATTACCTGCTATGCGATGCCTCCAAGATGGTTCATATTCAGCCAAGTTTAGGAACACTCTCCTCGCCTGATTTTTCGGCAACCTTAATTTTAAAAGTAGCGCAGCTAAGTGTTAAGCAAGGGAGCATGAATCTTAAATTAACAGGTCCAGGTATTAATGGTGAAGCTCAAGTCGCGGTTTCTGGCATGGAGCAGGCCTGGTTAGAAAATCGTAATGGATGGTGCTCAGCTTTTCCTTTAGGCATTGATTGCATTCTAGTTGATGACACTCAAATTATGGCGCTACCACGCACCACCCGAGTAGAGATACTCGAAGCTGTTCATAACGGGGAGAATAATTAATGGGTTATGTTGCGATTAAAGGCGGTGGTCAAGCTATATCTGGTGCCGAAAAGTTATTGGAGTTCATTCGAACTCGGCAAGGAGAAACGGGTGAACCACTGGATATTGAGACGATTGAAAACCAATTGTACTTTCTACACAGCCGAATTATGTCAGAGGGTGGGTTATTTCATCCAAAGCTAGCCTCATTAGCAATTAAGCAGAGTATGGGCGATACATTAGAAGCCTCCTTTGCTTTACGAGCTTACCGATCTACCAAACCACGTTTAATTGAGTCCCCCATTCTTGACACGAGTAATATGCGAGTGACTCGCCGTATTTCAGCCTCATTTAAGGATATTCCAGGCGGTCAAATGCTTGGAGCAAGTACTGATTACGCTCTACGCTTGATGCGCACTGAATTGTTAGATGAATCACCTGATGCCTTTAAATCTATCGCTGGGAAATGGCTGGACGAAAATCGTTATGATGAAATACCGGATACTTTTCCAAAGGTACTAGATGCACTTCGTGATGAAGGCTTGCTACCACCTGTTAACGAAGCAATTTCAGAACAGAAGCCTTTCGATATCACGCGTGAGCCGCTCGTTTTTCCTGTACCACGCTCAGCCGCCTTATCTACGATGGCTCGTTCAGAAACCGGCTCTATTCTTGCCCTCGCCTATTCTAATATGCGTGGTTACGGAGACATTCATCCAACTGTTGCAGAACTTAGAGTCGGATACCTACCCGTTATGCTGCCTCATCCAATTACTGGAGAGCTTATCGAAGCCGGTGAAGTTTTGATGACGGAATGTGAAGTCGTGGCAATGTACGAAGATGAAGAAAATGGGGATAAACCCTCCTTCAGCCTTGGATACGGTGCTTGCTTTGGGCATAACGAAGTCAAGGCCATTTCCATGTCAATTTTAGACCGTGCGTTGCAATCTGGTATGAAAAACGGCCCAACCAATCCGTCTGAGGACCCAGAATTTGTGTTGTTGCATATTGATGGCATCGACTCCATGGGCTTCTGTACGCATTATAAAATGCCGCACTATGTTACCTTTCAGTCAGATATGGATCGTTTACGCACCACCCAAGAAAAACATACCAATAAACATGAAGAAGCCAGTCAAAAAGGAGCAGATAATGTTTAATCAAACTTTTTCTGCAGATACTCAGTTTAGAAAGGCCTCTGCAGAATATAACTTTGGTTTTTTAGATGAGTACGCCAAAAAAGAGGTGCGTCGAAGTGTTTTAAAGGCCATTGCGATTCCAGGCTACCAAGTCCCTTACTCTAGTCGTGAAATGCCGATGGGAAGAGGGTTTGGAACCGGTGGGTTACAGTTGACCTTATCACTCATTGGTAAAAAAGATACGCTGAAAGTGATTGACCAAGGTTCAGATGACTCGGTTAACGCGGTGAATTTACGTAGCTTTATTGAAATGACCTGCCCTGGAATAGACACCACCACTAAAGTGTCTGAAGCCACCCTCATTCAATCACGGCACCGTATTCCCGAAAGAGAACTGCGTGAAGATCAAATACTTGTTTTACAGGTTCCTTATCCGGATGCCTTAGTCGTGGTAGAACCTTCGGAAGACAAGCGTAAAATCATGCATGGTGAAGCAGATTACTCACGTTTGTTAGTCAAACTATACGAAGATATTGTGAAGTTTAATGAAATCACGATTTCGCACCGTTACCCCACTCGAATTAACGGACATTATGTTATAGATCCATCTCCAATTCCTAGATGGGATGTCCCTAAATTAAATAACTCAAAATCACTGATATTATTGGGAGCAGGACGCGAGAAGAAAATTTATGCCGTACCTCCTTATACCTTAGCCGAGCCCCTTGAATTTGATGATATTCCCTTTAGAGTTGAAAGCTTTAATGATTCAACGGGCAAACGCCGAACCTGTTGGCGTTGTGGGTGTGATCACAGTTTTTTGGATGAATTTATTGATGCTCAAACGGGTGATAAACGTTACCAATGTTCGGATTCAGACTATTGTGATGAACAAATAAAATCACAAGTCAACAACCAAGAACTGGAGGGTTAAATGACGAACGACAAAGTATTACAAGTCCGCAACCTCTCTAAAGTTTACGGTAAAGGGTGTTCCAAATGTTTTGAGTTAACAGGGCCAGAGCACAATACCAATATTTGTCCCCACTGTGGTTCAGTGGTTGCAGCCCATGACATCAGTTTTGACCTTTATAAAGGAGAGATTTTAGGCATTATGGGCGAATCTGGTTCAGGAAAATCCACAGCCGTAAAAAACCTATTTTTTGATGAAATACCTAGTTCTGGTCAAGCGATTTTTTTTGACGAAGGCAAGCAATACGATTTGTTTAACCTCAATGCTCAACAAAAACGCCATCTCCGTAATCATCGTTTTGGAATGGTTTATCAAAACCCACATTTGGGGTTGAACTTTAATGTGTCTGCTGGCGGAAACATCGCTGAACGCCTGTTAATGAGTCAACTCTCTAACTATCAAGAGATTCGTGAGAGAGCCATTGAGCTATTGCATCGAACCGAAGTGTTAACTGAACGAATGGATGAGATGCCAAAAAACTTTTCTGGAGGCATGCAACAGCGTGTGCAAATTGCTAAAGCCTTAGCTACAAATCCTACTTTATTGTTTTTAGATGAAGTGACCACTGGGTTGGATTTATCTGTGCAAGCCGCTATTTTGGATTTGATTATGGAAATTCAGCGCGAAAGTGAAACAGCCATGATTGCGGTAACGCATGATTTAGGGGTGATTCGTTTATTGGCAGGGCGCACGATTGTTATGAAGTATGGTCGTATCATTGAGTCGGGTTTAACGGATCAAATCTTAGAAGACCCACAAGATGCCTATACACAACGACTGGTTGCTTCGGCCTTATAAAAGAGATTTTTTTATGAATATTCAACCAATATTAGAAGTCGAGGACTTTTCTAAAACATTTATTTTGCATGAACAAGGCAAATCGTTACCTTCGTCCCAGAGTGTCTTTTTAAAAGCTTTCCCTGGTCGTTTAACCGCCTTGATAGGTCCAACAGGCGCTGGAAAATCGACGGTTTTAAAAGGAATTTATCGTACTTATCTTCCAACCAGTGGGCGAATAATGTTTACCACAGGGCAAGGTCAAATCTTGGATTTAGCCTTGGCAGATGAACATAAAATTTTAGAATTGCGTCAAGAAGAAATAGGTTTTGTCACCCAGTTTTTACACACATTGCCTCGCCAATCGACCGAAGATGTGGTGGCTATGCCACTAATCAAAGAAGGCGTACCACACGATATTGCATTGGAAAAAGCCCGAGATATTTTAGGTAAACTTAACCTGCCAGAGCGCCTTTGGGCAGTTTCTCCTGCGACTTTCTCAGGTGGAGAAAAACAGCGTGTCAACTTAGCTCGTGGGCTATTGGCACAGCCAAGACTACTATTGCTTGATGAACCCACAGCAAGTTTGGATGCAAAAACCACCGATCGTGTGATTGAGCTGATTCAAAACTTAAAAGAAACCGGAACAGCTATGATTGCCATCTTTCATGATATGGATTTAGTGAAAAAACTTGCCGATGATGTGGTGAAACTAGAGCCACCGGTAGGAACCGAACACTTTTTCAACTCGAATACCAATGAGGTCGCATAACCATGAATAATCAACCTTTATATATTAAAAATGCAAATATCATCTTGGCTGATAAAATTTTAAACGGGGCGAGCATACTCATTGAAAATGGCATTATTTCTGCGATTAACCCTGAAAGCGTTAGTGATGGCATCCAAATCATTGATGCTCAGAATAAAGTCGTTATGCCAGGGATGATTGACTTACATTGTGATGCACTCGAAAAAGAAGTTGAGCCACGCCCTAATGTCCACTTTCCATTAGACTTTGCCTGTGCTCAAGCTGATAAGCGTAACGCAGGCGCAGGAATCACCACCGTATTTCACGCTCTATCATTTGCTAATGAAGAGCTTGGTGTTAGAAATAATCAATTTGCTAAAGAGATAGCTGAAGCGGTACACATCTTTCAACCACACGCTTTAGTAGATAATCGCGTGCATTGTCGATACGAAATTACTGATCCAACAGGCCTGCCAGTATTAATGGAATTAATGCATAATCATTCTATGCACTTGGTTTCACTGATGGATCACACCCCAGGTCAAGGTCAATTTAAAGATTTAGCCTCTTACAAGGCTTACTTTGGGAAAAGCTATCAAAAGTCTGATAAAGAGTTAGATGAGTTAATTGCGAAAAAGCATCAACAAGCTGAAGGCGCAATGCAACGAGTTGCACAATTGGTTCAAATCGCTCACGCTCAAGGCATCGCTGTGGCCTCTCATGATGATGATTGTATAGAGCGAGTAGATACGATGACAAGGCTGGGCGTAGATATTTCAGAATTTCCAATCAATATGGAAACCGCCGAATACGCACGTGAAAAAGGCATGAAAACCATTTTGGGTGCGCCCAACATTCTACGAGGCAAAAGCCAGTCTGGCTCAATGCGTGCATTAGATGCTGTGAATGCCGGTGTTTGTGATTGCCTGTGCGCCGACTATGCTCCTGCTACATTAATTGTAGCAGTATTTAAATTACCTGAAATTTCAAACTTAACTCTCACTCAAGCTGTGCAATTAGTGACTAAAAATCCAGCAGAAGCCGCTAAACTGAATGACCGTGGCGTTATTGAAGTGGGCAAACGAGCCGATATCATTATGGTTACGAACTTAGATGGACTCATTCAAGTTTCTGACGTATTTGTTGCAGGAGTGCCTGCGTTTAAGGCCAGTTATGACCACGCTTAATTCAAACGTTAAAGACCAACCTTCTAAAGGTAAAGTGTTTTATGTAATCGGTGCATCGGGTGTCGGCAAAGACTCTTTGTTGCACTATGCACGCCAACAACTTGCAAAAGAGAACGTGGTTTTTGCTCATCGCTACATTACGCGCCCTTTAGAGTTAAATGGTGAAAATCACATACGGCTTTCTACTGAAGAGTTTGCCAATCGTTTGCAGTATGGCTGTTTTAAATTTCACTGGCATTCACATGATTTGGATTACGGCATTGGTACAGAAGTCGACTTTTGGTTAAACCAAGGTTTAAATGTGGTGATGAACGGTTCACGCGGCTATTTAGAAACCGCAGTAGAAAAACATCCTGGCATCATTCCTATTCTGATTAAGGTGGACCCTTCTCTATTACGCGAACGCTTAATTAACCGTGGACGGGAAACGCTTGAACAAATTGAAAGCCGCATTCAACGAGCCGAAGCGTTTGACGGATTAACGGCACCAAACATGAAGATTATCGAAAATAACATAGAGCTTTCTGTAGCTGGCGAACAGCTGGTTAAGTTACTCAAGAACTAGGTTGTAGGTACCGCAATATGAAATTTACATTTTTAGGCACGGGCTCGGTTAAAGCCGCCCCCGTTTATGGATGTGAATGCAGCGTTTGCCAGCGAGCAATGGCAAACGCCGATTTCCGTCGTCATTCTGCTTGTGGCGTATTAGAAGTTGCAGGTCTGCAAATTTTGATTGATGCCGGTTACCAGAACCTTGAACAAAAATGTCCGCCTGGCAGTTTAGATGCCATATTGCTAACGCATTTTCACATGGATCATGTACAAGGTCTATTCCCAATACGCTGGGGCACGGGAAAGACCATTCCCGTTTTTTCTCCTGACGACCCGAATGGGTGCGATGACTTGTTTAAGTATCCGGGCATTTTTGATTTTTCAAACAAATCCCAACCTTTTGAGGCGATTGAATTTAAAACGATTAGCATTATGCCAGTTCCACTGGTGCATTCCAAGCTGACCATGGGGTATGTGATTGCATTCAAAGGTAAACGACTAGCCTATTTATGTGATTCTGGTTTGTTACGGCGTGATGTTGAACAATTTTTAATCGACCATCCAATTGATGTCATGGTTTTAGATTGCGATCAACCCCCTCTTGAGAAAGCCCCCCGTAATCACAATGATTTAACGCGTGCATTAGATATATTTGAGGCAGTTCAACCTAAACAACTAATTCTTACCCACATAAGCCATAATTTAGACGAATATTTCTTCAATTATCCAGATATCTTGCCAGAAGGTGTTGCGATTGCTTATGACAATCAATCATGGGAATTGTAATGCTAGAGAGCCTTTCTAGTTTCCAGCAGGCCTGGTTGTTTATTATTTTATCGGTATTAATGCATGTCAGCTGGAATTTGATGGCTAGACAGGTCAATCCTAAAGCTGATTTTTTGTGGTGGGGATTACTTGGACATATTGCGTTATTAGGTGGGTACAGCTTATACCATTTAGTTCAAATAGAATGGAGTTGGACTTTGGCAGGTTTAATCGCCATCACCGCATTTGCCAATAGTCTATATTTTCTGTCTCTTAGAGAAGCTTATGCTTTAGCCCCCGTTGCATTTGTTTATCCAATTGCCCGAAGCTCGCCGATACTCGTGGCTATTTGGGCACTATGGTTTTTTGATGAATCCCTATCTAACTTAACTTGGTTAGGCATGTTAATAAGTATTATGGGATTATGGATACTCGGCAATACCGTAAAACATCACCCTAACCCTAAAGTACTATTTTGGACTATTGCCGCCGCTTTTTTTACCAGCATCTATTCACTTTCTGATAAAGCGATTAGTCAGCAAGTCGATAGTTTTTCGGCTCTATTAGGTGTCGTGACCATTGGATATTTTGCCTCGTGGCTAACTTTATCGCTTTACAGAAAAAAACATTATGACACCATTATCCCCGAGGTGCGTCCACATCTAGTTATCTGGTTGGCTGGCAGTCTATTTATTGGAACGGCTTATGCCTTAGTCATACTCGCAATGCAAACCCTACCCACCGCTTATGTTGTTTCGATGACCAATATAGGTATCTTATTAGCCGTTATCATATCCATGATCTTCTTTGGAGATCGAAAGAACGCTTATCAAAAAATAGTCGCAACCATTTTAATAATCAGCGGTTTGTCGATTTTAGGAATTTGGAGTAAGCTTCCTACCGCATAATAAGATTTTAATACTCTTTAAAAAATGATTTTGCAATTAATATGTTAAAAACAATTTAGTTTTATAAACCGCGGATTCTGATAACAACTGCAATCTAAAGGGTAGAGCCAGTTGAGGTAAACTAAATGGCTTTTCCCGACCAAGAGATTAGCACATGAAATATACTCAACTGACAGAAGGTGAACGATACCAGATTTACGGACCTTTAAAAGAAGGATGTACTCAAAAAGCGATTGCTCGTAATTTAGATCGACATCCTTCCACAATTAGTCACGAGCGAAACGCAATAAAGGTTTGAGAGTTTACTGTCATAATCAGGCTAATCAACTGGCAGTAGATTGTCGATGCAGCGCCAAAAAAGTATCAAGCTCACCGCTCAAGCAAAAAATTGGATAGAGAGATTAATCAAACAGGATTTAAGTCCTGAACAAGTATCAGGTTATCTCAAAGACCATTGTGGAGTTAGACTTCATCACGAGATGATTTATCAATACATCTACCGTGATAAAGCGAATGGTGGTCTCTTGCATACCAATTTACGTATCGCAAATAAGTGCTATCGCATGTGTTACAGCATGTATGATCGACGTGGTCATATTGTCAATCGAGTCTCGATTGATGAACGACCTAAAATTCTCGATAAAAAAGTCCGTATCGGCGACTGGGAAGGCGATACGATAATCGGTAAAGGACATAAAGGAGCACTACTCACATTAGTCGATCGCAAAACACTTTACACAATCATCGTGCCTTTGAAAAGAAAAAATGCAGAGCAACTAAAACAAGCGGTGATTGAGGTACTCTCGCCGCACAAAGAGCGTGTACTGACGATCACCTACGACAACGGCAAAGAGTTTGCAGAACACGAGCAGATGGCTGAGGCACTCGAAGCTGAGATTTATTTTGCTCATCCCTATGCTTCTTGGGGAAAAAGGGATTAATGAGAATACCAATGGGTTAAACAACCGACCTCTTCATTTATAGCAATTAACGCATCAACATTGTAATGAACTAGGCCTGATATTCTCCCCTTTTTTATATCAGGCATTTTTTCTAAATAATATTTGGTCTATATGGCACTTCAATTTCTTTTTAAAGTTTATCACGCCTATTCAGCCAAATGTTTTATATACTCACTACAATTAAAAATTTTCTTAACTCCCCTGATCATAGATTTCTAGAACATTTAAGCATTTAATGATATAGTTTCGTCTAATAAATTAATTAGCCATGACTAAGTTTTTATTTAGCCAACCATAACTATATAAAAAGCATTAAATAACATGAAGATAAATCACCCCCTTAAAAAGATTCACGCCCTGTTTTTTGGATTAGCAATTTCCCTTTTCAGCTTTTCTGCACAAGCTCAACTCAATATTGTTGCCACAACCGGCATGATTGCCGATGTAACAAAAAACATTGGCGGTAAACACGTAAAAGTGACTAAATTGATGGGCACGGGCGTTGATCCGCATTTATATAAAGCGACCCAAGGTGATTTACGCCGCCTAACTAAGGCTGACATTATTTTATATAACGGCCTACATCTTGAAGGCAAGATGCAAGATATTTTTAAAAAGTTAGCGCATAAAAAACCTGTATTTGCGGTTGGCGGAAAGCTTAACCATGCCGCTCTTATTCAACACGGTACTTACCCTGACCCACACATCTGGTTTGATGTGAGCCTTTGGCAAAAAGCCACTCAGCGCATACTAGAAGTATTGCAAGAGCAAGACCCTGCAAACAAGGCAGACTATCAAGCACACGCTAAAATCTATTTAAACAAAATGTCCGAGCTTGATAGCTGGATTAAACAGCAAATACAAACCGTACCTGAGAAACAGCGTATTCTCATTACCGCTCATGATGCCTTTAGCTACTTTGGTAGAGCTTATGGCATTAAGGTAATGGGTTTACAAGGTATAAGTACCGCTGCTGAGTTTGGCTTACAAGATATTAAACGTTTAAAAGACATCATCGTAAAAAACCAAGTAAAAGCGGTGTTTGTTGAGTCGAGTGTTTCACCACGTTTTATTCAATCTTTAGTAGCAGGCGTTAAGGCAGAAGGCCATCAAGTTGCTATTGGCGGTGAACTTTATTCAGATGCATTAGGCCCTACAGGCACAGCAACTGGCAACTATTTGGGCATGGTAAAGCATAATGTAAACACCATTGTTAACGCATTAAAACAGTAAGAAACACAACTATGGCAAACAACGTAAACTCTCACCCACCTTTAACCGTTGAACATTTAAGCATGCGTTATCACCATAAACCGGTGTTAACCGATGTAAGTTTTCAAATTCCCGAAGGCAAAAGTATTGCCATTGTTGGACCCAATGGTGCAGGCAAATCAACCCTTTTAAAAGGCATTATGGGCTTAGAAAAAACCATAGAGGGGCAAGTAAAGTTTTTTGGTGAATCTTTAGATAAAAAACGCCTTTCCACCGCTTACGTACCGCAACGAGAGGAAATTGATTGGGATTTTCCTATCAATGTTATGGATGTTGTCTTAATGGGGCGTCATGGTCACTTAAAACTCTGGCAACGCCCTTCTGAAATCGATCGTCAAATTGCAGAGCAAGCTTTAAAAGATCTGAAAATGTGGAATTTTAGAGATCGTCAAATTAGCCAATTATCAGGTGGACAACAGCAACGTGTGTTTTTAGCTCGTGCACTTGCCCAACAAGCCAATCTGTATTTAATGGATGAGCCGTTTGCTGGGGTTGATGTCGCCACTGAAAAAGCCATTATTGAACTCTTTAACAAGCTCAAAGACCAAGGTAAAACCATTGTTTGTGTGCATCACGATTTAAACACAGTAGGTGAATATTTTGATTGGATTGTTTTTATCAACGCTCGACTCGTGGCTGCGGGCCCTGCCGAGGAAGTACTTACCAAAGAAAATCTAAATAAAACCTATGGAGGCCGCCTCTCTCTATTAAATGATTTAACCGAAGAGATGTATCGCACTCAGCTCAACAAAGCACACGATACGGAATAAACGAATGGAAGCTTTTACTTTACTTGAGCCAACTTCGACTTGGGATACTCTGCTCGCTTTTTGGCGCTTTGAAGACATGAACGTGCTTTGGGTACTAATAGGAAGCATTCTATTAGGTATGAGTGCTTCAGTAATTGGTGCTTTTGCATTTTTACGCAAACGTTCTCTTATTGGTGATGCCTTAGCTCATGCCGCTCTACCTGGCGTAATGATGGCATTTTTACTCTTTCAAACTCGTGATCCACTCATTATGTTTTTAGGGGCGGTAACCAGTAGTTTTATTGGTTTTTTCTTAATTGATTGGTTACCTAAAAACACTAAAATTAAACCCGATGCTGCTCTAGCGATTACCCTTTCTTTCTTTTTTGCATTAGGCCTCATGTTACTTTCTTTCATACAGGGCATGGATGTAAGTAATAAAAGCGGTCTAGATAAAATCCTATTTGGTCAAGCGGCTGCTATGACTCAAGCGGACATAAAGCTACTTGCCTATGTCACCATTACAATCCTTATTACGGTTGCCCTCTTCTTCCAAAAACTGCGTTTAATCGCCTTTAACCGTACCTATGCAAAAACCATTGGCATGGCAGTGAATTTCTATGAATTAGTACTCGCCTTGCTGATTGTGATGTCTGTGGTGGTTGGCTTACAGCTTGTGGGAGTGGTGTTAATGGCGGCAGTCTTACTCACGCCCATTGCGGCCGCACGTTTTTGGAGTAATGAACTCAATCACATATTAATTCTATCTGCTTTACTTGGTGCGGTTAGTGCCATCATCAGCACACAGGTTTCCTATCTTGCACCTGCCATGCCAACTGGCCCTTGGATGGTAGTCAGTTTGTCTTTGCTGTTTATTCTCTCTTTGTTTTTTGCTCCGCAAAAAGGGTTGTTAAAACGTCATTTAGAACACAAACAGTTACGTCAAAAGGTCGCAGAAGAAAATATTTTACGCACACTGTATAAACTGGTTGAACGTAACCAACAAGACCAGCAAGATTTTAATCAATCAGACATTCAAGCCCTGCGAAGTGTGCCAACAGAGAGTCTACAAAAAACACTGAAAACGCTTTGTAAAAAACAGCTCATTGAATCTTCTGCACGTGGTTTTAGGTTAACCAAAAACGGATTAGAACTGGCGACACAACTAACCCGTCGTCATCGTCTATGGGAAAACTATCTTAACGAACAGGCGGAATTAACCCCTGAACAAGTGCATAAACAAGCAGAACGAATTGAACATATTCTCACCGATTCTCAAGAACAACAACTTCAAGCGGAACTCACCAATGCGGATTCTGATCCACATGGTAATCCTATTCCAAGGCAAACTGCTACATCCGGAGGCAAACGCTAATGTTCAGTGATTTAGGTATGAACGATATTTGGATTTTAGCTACCGCAAGTTTAGTAGCTGCATCCGCGGCTTTAGTCGGTGTGTTTTTAATTTTAAGAAAACAAGCCTTAATTGGTGATGCCATCAGCCATTCCGTGCTATTAGGGATTGTTTTGGCGTTTCTATTAACTGATAGTCGTTCTTTGCCAGTCATGTTAACTGGAGCAGTCTTAATTGGACTATTGACGGCTTGGTTAAGCGACACTTTGCACCGTGTTGGTAAACTGCAAAGCGATGCTAGTATTGGAATTGTTTTCACCCTATTTTTTGCTGTTGGTGTGATTTTAGTCTCGCTGTACGCCGGCCAAATTGATCTTGATCAGGAGTGTGTTTTATATGGCGAAATTGCTTTTGTACCCTTTGATACCATCTATATCGGAGGATTAGAAGATGGCACCGATATTGGCCCAAGAGCCTTTTGGGGAATTAGTATTGTTTTCTTGATTGTTTTGATCAGTATTTCACTCGGTTTTAAACGTTTAGAAACTATCGCTTTCCATCCAAATTTAGCGGTATCTTTAGGCATTAACGTTGTGTTCTGGCACTATTTCCTAATGACTTTAGTCTCCATAACAACCGTTGCATCATTTGATGCGGTAGGCGCTATTTTAGTCGTCGCCTTATTAGTAATTCCCGCCAGTTCCGCCTACCTATTGGCTAAATCTTTAAAAACCATGCTTTGGATAGCTGTAGCTTACTCACAAGCCGCTGTGTTAATTGGCTATAGTTTAGCGTTTATTTTAGATAGTTCCATTTCAGCCTCCATTGCCGTTAGTGCAGGCCTGCTGTTGTTTATTACTATTATCAGTTTGCAAATCAAGAGGTTTTATCAAAGAACACAAAGTATTGAAGCCGCACATAAAGCAGTAAATGAATAAGTGAGCTGTTTTATAAAAAACTAGATCTTTATTCATTTTATTGAGTGAATAGAAGTGTTATGAATAAGCTCTAATATGAAAACAACCAGGCCTGGTTGTTTAATTAGACTCTGTTTGAGACTCTTTATCAGAATCATTATGAGTACAAGCCTTGTTTGATTCTGGAGGGTGTAACAATTCGATTAAACGCTCAACCTGTCTAATACAGCAACCGCTGCCTTGACATGCATAGGTCTTTCTTCCCACTTCCTCAACAGTCTTAGCACCTTGCTTAATCGTATCAATAACATCCTGCTTTGTTACGTCATAACAAACACAAAGGTTTTTAGAAAGATTTTTAGTGAGCTCTCGTGGGAGTTCGGTTGTTTCTGGTTTTGACATGGCAACTATTTTAACAGAATGGATACTTTTTATAAGCTGGGGTTACAAAGATAGCATTAGTTAAGACAACACTAGTTAAGATAAGATTAGGTTGGCACTTTTCCACTGGCTTCTAACTCTTTAGCCATTAAAAACCGTACAATGTGCGCGCTGTCTTCAGAACTGATATCATCAAACTGAAAAGCGGTTCTCATTTTGTCTTGTGCATTACCGTGCTTAGCTTGATAAACACAACTACCCTGAGCAAAGACAAACTCCTGGTCCATTTGAAAAATAACACAAGTTTTTTGCGCTAAAGCAAATCGTTCTGACAAATAAACAGCAAAACCACCTGCTCCTAAATTGACATTTTCAGTTGGCCACGACTCTGTATCTGAGAGTTCTTTATAAGCTTGTTTGAGCTTTGAAAACAAGTCTTCGTAATAATTCAACTTTGCGACTAAAGCTAAAATGACTTTTGCTAGCCAGTTCCCTTTTTTAGCCAGTGAATCCAAACCTTTAATATAGTTTTCAACCTTAAAAGGTTTCGGTGGCTTTTGGTGAAACATAAACACTTTACCTTGCACGCTATTTTCTATTACATGAACAAGTTCAGCAATATATGCATCGACTCTTAAGTAAAAAGCATTTAACAATGGAAAAACTTTTGAGGAGTTATTTGAATCTGGCATGGTAAATTTTTGATTCTGGTTGATATGTTGTTGATAGTCCGCCTGATGGCGAACATCCTCACCACTTAACACAGATTCTAACAACCAAACCATGAGTTCTAATTTTTTATTCAACGCCGCAAAGAGCTGAACCCCGCCATTTTCGATATGCTTACTATCTTGAAAAAGCGTTTTTAATTCATGACTTTGTTGCAAAATTGTTTGATAGGCTTCGGGAGAAATCAAACTATCACGTTCAACATGTAAGCAACCTCCATTCTCATTTAAAGGCTCTAAATAATAAGGGATATTGACATCAAATCGAAAGAACGATCTTTTCTCACTACTCACTTATCACTCCAAATAAAAAACAGTTTATATTTACTGACATATCAAATCTTGATACAAGAGAGCTCACAAAATCAGCACAGGGTTTATCTCACACAAATTCTATTAAGACCGCTTTGTTTAGCTTCATTTAAAGCGCTATCGGCTAGTTTTAGTAAATCTTCAGCTTCTTGGCCTTTTTTATATTCCGTTAAACCTAAACTAGTCGTTATACGAATTCCTTGTACAAATGTATATTGTTCAAATAATACGCGAATTCGCTCAGTTCTGTCTTTGCTCGATGCAATATCGGTATTCGGCATAATAATGACCAATGTTTCTCCACTCAATCGTCCAAAAAAATCGACGCTTCTTAAGCCGCCTTCAACCAATATAGACATTTGTTGCAATACAGTATTTCAAACTCTATTCATCAAAAGTTCATTAACTTTTTTAATAATCAATACCAAAAATCACAATAGAAAAATGCTCGTCAAAACGATTTGCACGTTGCAATTCATCATGCAACTTATTCTTAAGTGCATCACGTTTTGCGGTCTAAGTTAAACTATCGGTCTTAGTCAATGCATTTAATTCTTCATTAACTTGTTTAAGCTCTTCAGTTGTATTCAAAAGTTGACTTTCTAGCTCTAAATTCAAATCTTTCAGCTCATTATTGGTCAGAACTAAATCACGTTGATACTGCAATAAAATACGATAAAACCAAAATGAAATCGCCGAGGATACAATCAAAGCAATCACCACGGCTAACCAAGACAGGATGGTAAGTTTTTTGAATTTTTGTTCATATTTAGATTCAATGCGATTTTTATGCTGTTGATAACTTTTATCTAGGTTTTTAGGATAAAAACCGCTACCGATAACCCAATTACTGTCTGGCACTTTTTTAACAAAGGTATACTTTAAGTCAACAGAACCAGATACCGGGTTTAACCACTGATAAGATAAAAAGTCTTCAGAACCACTTTGAGCCGTCACAACAATTTTCTTATACAGTTTTCGTAAATCAAGATTATCTGTATTCATAAAAGCTCGACCAACTAAGTCTTGCCGTGCAGGATTTGAAAGCAACTTTCCTTTTGTATCAATAACAAAGAAATAATCTGCATCCCCCTTACCTATCTGGTTAAGTGTTTCCAGAAGAAAACCATTCGTCATTTTGGTAGCGGTATCTAAATACTCACCCGATCCAAAATACCAATCATATTTACCAAATTTTTTCACATAAGCCAGCTGTTTAAATTGTTTATCAAGGGGTTCACCAGCCTTGGTAAAAGTATCCCATAAAAATCCTTGGCCCTGACTTTTAGTAATAGCGATTTCTTCCTCAATAATTTTTCGCCCAGTTGCATCTTTAAAGTCAATGATAGAGCTTCCCTCAGATTTTTTTAGGTAGCTTGGCCCTAATTGAAGCACGCCTTGGTAATTGACTATCCAAATATAGCTTTCCCCTCCATTCCAACTTAAAGGTCTTAAACTTTCAATGATTAGTTCTTTGAGTTCTTCTTCGGGTATTCGGTTAACATAAAAATTATAAAGTGTCATAGCAATCGTATTAGCATCCTCAACCCTTCGCTGAATTCGGCTATGCAAATTTTTATTAATAATCGATTGTTGATATTGAACCAAGTCGACCATATTGGTCACTTTTGACTGGATACGTGATTTCTCATTTTCGAGATAATCCTGCTCAAGCTGATTTTTTTCTTGTTCATAAAAAGACTGTTCTATATCCAAAACCAAATTAGAAACAAAAAAGATTACGGCAGGAATAAATAATACAGGGCCAAGAGCAAAAATTTGAATGAGTGTTTTTCGACTTATCACTTAATAAATATCCAAGGTTTTTTCAAAATATATGTCAAAGCTTCTTTTTTCAAAAGCACTGATACCCAGTATAGCAAAAATCACCAACACTAAAATTTACCTTTGCATATCAGTTAAACCCGCTTGCTAGTAGCGCTTTAACAACCTAAGTAATGATGATTGTATTTTTCAAGCATAAAAATAAAAAAGCACCCAAAGGGGTGCTTTTTGAGTGCTTTAGAAATTTTAAATATCTGTCTAATTAATCCGCAGACTTACCACTAATAGAAACATGGTAATGCGGGTCTTCAGACACATTGATTTCAATTAAATCTTTAGCATCTTTCAACAATACCTGACATTCAGGGCTTAAATGTTGCAACACCAGTTTTTTTCCTGCTGCTCGATATTTTTTAGTTAAATTATTAATTGCTTCAATACCAGTATGATCATAAACTCGAGAATGTTTAAAGTCGATTCTTACGCATTCTGGGTCATTTTTAGGGTCAAACATATCAATAAAGTTCTGTGCAGATGCAAAAAACAGAGGCCCTTGAACCTTATACGTTTTAGTCATTTTGCCATCAATTTCTTCGGTAGTTTCTTGCAAAAGAATACGCTGAGCATGCTCCCAAGCAAATACCAAGGCCGATATAATAACCCCTGCAATAACGGCAACAGCTAAGTCAAACATGACAGTTAAGACCGTGACCAAAACCATAATAAACGCATCTGCTTTTGTCATACCTCGCATAATATTCCAGCTAGCCCAATTAAAGGTTGCAATTACCACAAAGAACATCAAACCAACCAAGGCTCCAATTGGCACCATCTCAATCCAAGATGAGGCAATGAGTACAATCACCAATAGACCTGAAGCGGCAGAAATACCAGACCAACGCCCCGTTCCACCAGAATTAACGTTAATCATAGACTGACCAATCAATGCACAACCACCCATAGTTCCGAAAGAACCAGCAGTACAGTTCGCTGCACCTAAAGCGATACACTCTTTATTCGCTTTACCACGCGTTTCAGTAATATCGTCAATCAAGGTCATCGTCAATAACGATTCAACCGAACCAATAACCGTCAAAATTAATGCATAAGGCAGAACAATCCATAAAGTTTCTAATGACCAAAAACCCTCAGGCAAGGTTGTAAACCAACTCAATCCTTGGAACCCGCCTTCTACACCATCACCATAAACTAGAGATTCAAGTGTACCTGAAACAGACGCTTTATCACCCACTGTAACCGCATTAATATCAAAGAAAATTACGGCTAAAGAGACCAATACAATGGCCGCCAATGCCGAAGGCACTGCTTGAGTAATTTTTGGTAAAAGATAGATAATTGCTAAAGTGGCGGCAATAATCATCAACATAATATTCAAACTATCGCCCGACAACCAAGCACCAGAGGCATCTTTAAACTGGGTAAACTGAGCGAACAAAATAATAAGTGCCAAACCATTCACAAAACCAAGCATAACCGGGCTAGGAACCATGCGGATAAAACGCCCCCACTTCATTATCCCTATAAATATCTGAAAGATTCCCATGAGAATCACCGCTAAGAACAGGAATGAAGCCCCATGTTCCATTACCAAATGCATCATAACAACCGCAAGCGACCCTGCCGCTGCCGAAATCATTCCAGGACGACCGCCAAAAATTGCAGTAATCATTCCTACAATAATGGCAGCATATAGCCCAACTAATGGATGAACGCCGGCAACAAAAGCAAATGCCACCGCTTCAGGCACTAACGCTAATGCAACAGTAATTCCAGAAAGCGTATCGTTTTTGTATGTACGCCAATGAAAGGGCTGACCAGGTTTGGTTGTATGACTCATGAAAGCTCCTAAATTCAAATGTGCGCAAATTCTAACAAAAAAACAGTACAATTGTTGGATATTCAACACCTTACTTCAACAAAATGATTACAAGGAAAAATTATGTGGATTAACCATATTGGCGAAATCGCGATGGGATTTTTTGTGCTATTAATTTTGATTCATTTTGGCTTGCACTTTCTTTTTAAATATCAGAAAAGAAAGCAGGGTAAATCGTTATCAAAATCAGAAAAATAACTTTTCAATATTAAAAAACCCAACTAACCAGGCCTGGTTAATTGGGTTGTTTTAGAGTAAAAGTGTTTTAAGTACTGAATACTTATTCAGCGATATAAGAACAGCAGTAATCGGCAATATTATTTACTTTAATGCCAAACTTAGAATTTGCTGGCACATCAAAACTGCTTCCATTTGGAATGGCTTTCCACTCTGTTTCACCTGGCAATAATACCTCCACATCACCAGACTGCATTTCCATGTTTTCTGCTAGTTCTGTTCCAAATTCGTATTCACCAGGCATCATAATACCCAATGTTTTTTTGCTACCATCAGCAAAAATAACTGTACGACTTGTTACCTTACCGTCAAAGTAAACTGAAGCTTCTTTTAAAATCGTGACATTTTCAAATTTTGACATTATTTTTTCCTTAAATAGGGTGAACTAAATTTTGTGGCATATTCTACACATTATTTTTCTTGAATTCTTTTCATAAAATAAGTGGCCATAAATATTTCTCGTATAAACAACGATAACGAGACCATAAAGGCTCCCATTCCAAAAATAAACAGACCCGCAATCAGTAATCCACCATCAAACACAAAGAAGGAACTTAGAAACAAAACCATAATCACCGAGGCAACAAGCAGGCCTGTCATAATACAAAACAAAATAGCCGTATTCATATTACGAGCACGGATATGTAAATAATGCCGTTCCTGCTTTAAGGCTGTAGAAGCTTCAGCTGTGAGATCTGATGCTCTTCGCCCCCTTGTCTCCTCTTGTATCGTTTGTGAAAGCTTAGTATTTAAACGTTCAACACGGTCTATAATTCTTGCCAGACGTTGTGATAACACCCCTAAAATAGCCCCCACACCTGCAATTAAAAACACAGGGGCAACCGACAGTTGTATCAGATGAGAAACGGTGTTTACCGCGGCATTTTCAATTTCAAATATCATCTAAATCTGACCTTACTTATTACAACCTTACTTACGTACATGTCCTTCGCCAATAAATTCAATTTGATACCCATCTGGATCTTCTGCAAAAGCAATAATGGTATTACCCGCATTCATTGGCCCAGCTTCACGAATGATTTTACCGCCGCCGGCTTTAACGGCTTCTGCTGCTTTATAAACGTCAGGCACTTCAACGGCAATGTGTCCATACCCTGTTCCTAGGTCGTAACTATCCACTCCCCAGTTATAAGTCAGTTCTAACACAGTATTTTCTTCTTCATTACCGTAACCTAAAAAAGCTAAAGTAAATTCGCCTTTTGGATACTCCTTTTGGCGTAAGAGCTGCATACCCATAACTTCGGTATAAAAAGCAATCGATTTTTCTAAATTCCCAACTCTTAACATCGTGTGCAGTAAACGCATAACTCTTCCTTGTAATCCTAAACAAAATCCAGCAATCAGGTTAATTTATAAGGGCTCTTTTGTCCATTTTAATGCAATAAAAAAAGCCGCCATGGCCATAATCGCACTTAAACCGTAAGCGAACTCAGCACCGCCCGCTGTCCAAGTATAGCCAGCCAATAACATTCCTAAAGCGCCACCTAAACCATGACTAGAAGCAGCAAATATCGCTTGCCCTTTGCCGTGATTGTTACCTTTAAAATAGCTGTCAATCAAGTAAATGGCACCAGCATGAAACAACCCAAAACTGGCGGCATGAAGTAGCTGTGCAAATAGCATCCAAGCCATTGAATCGGCCATTGAGCCAATTATTATCCAACGCAAAATCGTTAAGGCAATGCTCATTAAAATTAAAAAACGCACCGCATAACGTCTAAAAATTTGGCTCATCCAAAAGAAAACCGCTATTTCCGCCAATACGCCCAATGCCCAGAGCAAAGAGATGGTGGTTTTGTCATAGCCTAAGCCCGACAGTTGAATGGTATAAAACGCATAATAAGCGCCATGAGAGAGTTGAACTAAAAAACTTACTATTAAAATACTGGCAACTTCTGGGCGT
>JAUUDE010000084.1 GCA_030826915.1 Thiomicrospira sp. | reverse complement strand
TCTTGGAGAGGTTATCATGAAAAGAAAATTTATTGCCGCCATGGCTACCGCAACTCTAATTTCATTAACGGCTGGTTGTGCTAATGACCCAAATAGAACTGTAGAAGAACGTCAAACGGAACGTAATGTGGTTACAGGCTTGGCGGCACTTGGTGGCGCGTTAGCGGCTAATGCTCTGGGGGTAGATAACAACCTAGGTAAAGTCGCTGTTGGTGCCTTAGCAGGTTATACTGCTCGCCAAGTTTATGGTGATGTTCAAGCAGGAACAGCCTCGGATCCAAACACGGATGTTTCAGCGGTTAAAATTGATGGGCAAGAGTATGTACAGGTTGAAGTTAAGGATGTAAATTTCCGTTCTGGCTCAGCACAATTAGAGCCTTACGAACTTTCTCGTCTAAAACCTGTTTTAGATACATTGCAACGTCATCCAAATACACGTGTCTATGTAGAAGGACACACGGATTCTGATGGTTCAAAAGCTTACAACCAACAATTATCGGAAAACCGTGCTAAAAATGTCGCCTTCCATTTAATGGATAATGGCATCTCACGTGATCGCATTGTTACCTACGGTTATGGTGAAGATCGTCCTATTGCCAGCAATACAACCGCTGAAGGCAAACGAATGAACAGACGTGTTACTTTCTTGATTAGTGAAATCTAAGCTCTAATATTCGCTTTTAGCGCATAAACAAAAACGCCACTCAAATGAGTGGCGTTTTTGTTTGTAGAACGGATTTCTACAATTAATCCCAAATAGATTTAGTTAATGCTCACGAGTAGCCACAAACTGCAGTTCAGGCCAACGCTCTTCGGTTAAACTCAAATTAACACGAGTCGGCGCAATATAAACTAATTGATCCGCTGCATCATAAGCCACATTATCACGTACCTTAGCAGTAAACTTTTCAATTTCTGCTTTAGGTCCAACAACCCAACGCGCCGTATTGACATTAACAGGCTCAAACATACAAGTTACGTTGTACTCATCTTTAAGACGTTGTGCTACCACTTCAAACTGAAGAATACCAACTGCTCCAAGAATCAAATCATTGTTATTCACTGGGCGGAACAACTGAGTTGCCCCCTCCTCTGATAACTGAGTCAATCCTTTTTGCAACGCTTTCATTTTCATCGGGTCTTTTAACTGTGCACGGCGGAAAAGCTCCGGTGCAAAGTTTGGAATACCTGTGAATTTCAGTTCTTCACCTTGTGTAAAAGTATCACCAATTTTAATTGTACCGTGGTTATGCAAACCGATTATATCACCTGGGTAGGCTTCTTCTGCTTGGTCACGTCGGTTAGCTAAAAACGTAATCGCTTTAGCGATTTTAACGTCTTTACCGAGACGAACATGCTTGAGTTTCATGCCCTTTTCATACTTACCAGAAACAATACGCATAAAGGCGACACGATCTCGGTGAGCTGGATCCATATTGGCTTGAATCTTAAAGATAAAGCCGGTTAATTTTTCTTCTTCTGGTTTTACCTCACGAGTTTCTGTCGCTCGACCAATTGGTGTTGGTGCATAATCAGCAAAACCATCTAATAACTCTTGAAGTCCAAAGTTATTCACCGCTGAACCAAAAAAGACTGGGGTTAATTTACCGGATAAAAAGGCCTCTAAATCAAATTCATGACTTGCCCCTTGTACCAGCTCCACTTCTTCGCGTAGTTCATCGGCTTGATCACCAATTAATTCATCTAAACGCGGGTTGTTAATCCCTTCAATCAATTCACCCTCAGCGGCATTTTGACCATCCGCTACAGCAAACAATCGAATGGTGTCATTATAAAGGTGATAAATACCTTTAAAACGTTTACCCATACCAATTGGCCAAGTCATAGGTGCGCAATCAATCTTAAGAACACTTTCGACTTCATCCATTAAATCAATTGGGTCACGACCCTCTCGGTCTAATTTGTTAATAAAGGTCAAGATTGGTGTGGTACGCAAACGACAAACATCCATTAATTTAATGGTTCTGTCCTCAACCCCTTTGGCCACATCAATTACCATTAAAGCTGAATCCACAGCGGTTAGGGTACGATAGGTATCTTCAGAGAAGTCTTCATGACCAGGAGTGTCCAAAAGATTCATTACCACATCTTTATAGGGAAACTGCATAACCGATGACGCAACAGAAATACCACGTTCCTGCTCCATTTTCATCCAGTCAGAGGTTGCACCACGATCAGTTTTACGGCTTTTCACCGCACCAGCCAGCTGGATTGCACCACCATATAACAATAACTTTTCAGTTACTGTCGTTTTACCCGCATCTGGGTGAGAAATAATCGCAAATGTTCTGCGTTTGGTTGTTTCTAATATCAAAGACATCAATGTACTACTTATATTTTTGCCAATTATTTGGCGTGTTTTAATAGCACAAAGCCAGCAAAGAGCTTATGCTGGCTTTATGTAATGCTACCAGGCCTGGTAGCTTAGTGAAGATGATTACGCTTCATCTTCTTCAATTTTTTTACCTTGTTTTTTCAACTTGGCTTCTCGTTTTGCTTCTGCTTCCAAGAAGGCTCGTTGCAACTCAGCTTCTTCAGCTTCTCTATCACGTTCTGCGGCAGGTGCTTTCATTAGATCTTCTTTAGACACACCGAGCAATAAGGCAACCGCACTTGCAACATAGGTAGAGGAGAAGGTACCAACGACCACACCCACAATCAATGCTGCTGCAAAGCCATGAATGATTTCACCGCCCAAAAAGAACAACGCCAACAATACAATCAAGGTTGTAATCGACGTCATTAAAGTACGTGACAACATTTGGTTAACCGCCACATTAGTCACTTCAACTGGTGAGCCATCTCGCATGGTTCTGAAGTTTTCTCGCACACGGTCAAATACCACAATGGTATCGTTTAGCGAGTAACCAATTACCGCAAGAATCGCCGCTAACACAGTCAAATCAAACTGCATCTGCGTCCAAGAAAATACACCAATAGTAATAATGACATCGTGTATTAACGCCGCAACCGAACCGACTGAAAAACGCCACTCAAAACGAAGAGCAACATAAATCAAAATACCAAATAAAGCATACAACACGGCTAAGGCACCATCTTCAGTCAGCTCATCACCCACTTGGGGTCCAACAAACTCAACACGTCGCAAAGTAATATCCTCGTCACTCGCTTTATGAAGTGCGTCCATGACTTGGTTACTTAACTGTGCAGAGTTTAATCCTTCACGAGGTGCAATTCGAATCAATACATCTTTGGCTGATCCAAAATGCTGTGCCACGGCTTCACCGTAATTCGCATCCGTTAAATCGGTTCTTAATTTATTTAAATCAACCGGTGTTGGATAAGAGAGTTCAATTAAGGTACCGCCAGTAAAATCAATACCAAAATTCAATCCTTTCATCCACAGGCCTGCAAAAGACGCAATTATGAGAAGAATTGAAAACGCCATTGCAATATGGCGTTGACCCATAAAATTAATATTTGTTGTTTGTGTTTCCGTACTCATGTCATCACCTTAAATAGAGATTTTCTCAACGCGCTTGTTGCCGTATATCAGGTTAATAATTGCACGAGTTCCTAAAATCGCAGTGAACATTGAGGTAATAATCCCAATGGATAAGGTAATAGCAAAACCTTTAATAGGCCCTGTACCAAAACTAAATAGCACAACCGCGGCTAATAGGGTTGTGATATTTGCATCAGCAATAGTCACAAAGGCTTTTTCATACCCAGAATAAATGGCTGTTTGAATCGAGCTATTTTTCATCTCTTCTCGTATACGCTCAAATATGAGTACGTTAGCATCTACCGCCATACCCACGGTTAACACAATTCCGGCAATACCAGGTAAGGTTAAGGTAGCCTGCAACATAGATAATACGGCTACAATAATGACAAGGTTAAGTAAAAGAGCAACATTTGCCACCATACCAAACAACTTGTAGCGCCATGCCATAACAACAAGCACCAGTAAAAAACCAACCACAACAGACATAAAGCCTTGATTGATATTATCCTGACCCAGACTTGGTCCTACTGTTCGTTCCTCAACAATTTCCATTGGTGCGGCTAAGGCTCCGGCACGTAATAATAGCGCTAAATCTTGAGCTTCTTGCGGAGAATCTAATCCAGTAATTTGGAAACGGTTAGCAAATTGTCCACGAATAACAGCGGCGTTAATCACGTCTTTATTGGTAATACGTTTTTTAACTTTTACGCCATTCTCTTCAACGGTTTCCACGCGGTTTTCAATGTAAACCACCGCCATGCGGTTACCCACATTTTTCTTAGTGACCGCAAGCATTTTACGTCCACCTGCACCATCTAAGGTAACATTAACCATGGCTGAACCTTGCTGAGGATCAATACCCGATTGAGCATTGATAACATTCTCACCACTAACAATAATGCGGCGTTGCAATAAGATAGGACGACCGTCACGGAACTTATAGATAATAGAACCATTTGGCGCATAACCGGTTTTTTCAGCTCGGTAAGGGTCACCCTTTTCTTCTACTAAGCGGAATTCTAAGGTTGCCGTTGCACCTAAAATTTCTTTAGCACGTGCCGTATCTTGCACACCAGGTAACTGCACAACAATTCTGCGATCACCCTGTTGTTGAATAACTGGCTCGGCTACGCCCAGTTCATTAATACGATTACGTAAGGTTGTAATGTTTTGCTGTAATGCATATTTTTTAGTTTCAGCAATTGTGGTTTTAGATAAAGTCAAAATCACTTTTGGCGCCGATGTTGTTTCATCTTTAGTCAGAGTAAAGCGGTTTCCATAGACTTCGTTTAACTTCATCAGGCCTGCTTGCATTGTTGGAATGTCTTTAAATTTAACTTCTAAAGCATCCTTTTCAACTTCTACAGAGACATAACGAATTTTCTCAGCTCGTAACGTCGCTTTTACCTCGTCAATATAACGTAGATAAGCCTTGGCAACCGCCGCTTCCATATCCACATCCATTAAGAAGTGAACACCACCGCGTAAATCAAGACCAAGATACATTGGATCTGCACCCATACCCTGAAGCAGCGCTGGCGTAGCTGGTGCCAAATTTAATGCCACTACGGCTTGGCGACCTAGAGCCTCTTTCAGTACCGACTTGGCTTTAAGCTGATCTTCGGTGTTATCGAAACGGATTAAGAACTTGCCACCTTCAAATACCGAAGACTTAACCTCTAAACCTGCTTTTTCTAATAAACCTTCCACTTTTACCTGAGTATCAGCATTAAATACCACTGATTTGGCAGGAGATATTTGCACGGCAGGGTCATCACCAAATAAATTTGGCATGGCGTAGGTTAAACCAATCACGGTAATCACTATCAACAGCAAATATTTCCATGCTGGATAATGATTTGTCATGACTTTTTGTTGTGCTTGAAACATAAATTTGATTCCAATTTTATATCGACAGAAACCTGAAAACAGCTTCTTCTAAAACCACAAAAGGGGCGTTAAAGCCCAAACAGACTCTAACACCCCTTAAGGAAGACGCTTTAAAGTCTTCCTAATAAAAACGAATTATTCGCCTTTAAGTGTCCCTTTTGGTAGTAGACGTGAAATGTTTTGACGCTCAACTTTTACAATCACGTTATCCGCAATTTCAACATCACAAAAGTTTTCACCTAAATCACGAATTTTTCCTGCTAGTCCACCGTAAGTAACCACTTCGTCGCCTTTTTTAATGGCTTCAACCAGTGCTTTATGTTCTTTTACTTTTTTCTGTTGAGGACGAATCAATAAAAAGTAAAAAACAACAAACAGAAGAACCAAAGGAATAATTCCTTCCCATCCGCCACCTTGTGCAGCTGCTGTTCCTTCGGCCATTGCATCACTAATAAAAAAGCTCATAGTTGTTACTCCTAATAATAAATAATATAACCGCTGTATTTTGGCACAGCTTACCTAAAAAATCTAAGTTAAATGGTGATTAAATACGCTTTACTTGGCTTATTTTGAGTTAAACAACCTACCAGGCCTGGTTAGCCGTTTAAATCAGCCCAATTTAATCTAATTCAGGAACAGGTCTACCAATTCCTTCATAGAACTCTTCAACAAATTTATCTAATTGATTTGCCGCAATCGCATCACGCAAACCTTGCATAACATCTTGATAATAGTGCAAGTTATGAATGGTATTTAAACGTGCCCCTTGAATCTCTTTACATTTATCTAAATGATGTAAATAAGAAACACTGTAGTTTTGACAGGTATAGCAAGTACACTCTTTATCAATTGGGCCTAAATTCGTTTTGTGTTTTGCATTACGTAACTTAACAACACCTTGTCTTGAAAACAAAAAACCGTTACGTGCGTTACGGGTAGGCATCACACAATCAAACATATCAATACCACGGCGCACCGCCTCAACCAAATCTTCTGGCTTACCCACCCCCATTAAGTAACGAGGCTTATCTTTTGGCATATGTGGTTCGGTAAAATCAAGTGTCGCCATCATCTCTTCTTTTGGTTCACCAACTGACAAACCGCCAATAGCATAACCATCAAATCCAATTTCCTTTAGGCCATCTATCGATATTTTACGCAAGTCTTCATACATTCCACCCTGCACAATACCAAATAGTGCCGCAGGACTATCGCCATGCGCATCTTTTGAACGTTGCGCCCAACGCATTGACAGTTCCATAGACTCTCTAGCCGTTTTATGGTCTGCAGGGTAAGGCGTGCATTCGTCAAAAATCATGACAATGTCTGACCCAAGCTTACGTTGTACTTCCATTGACTCTTCAGGCCCCATAAAGATTTTGGCACCATTTACAGGGCTATTAAAAGTCACGCCCTCTTCTTTAATCTTGCGCATTTTGCCTAAGCTAAAAACCTGAAAACCACCAGAATCCGTTAAGATAGGGCCTTCCCAGTGAGTAAAATCATGTAAATCACCATGTAACTCAATAATATCGGTACCTGGGCGCAATGCTAAGTGAAACGTATTGCCTAAAATAATTTGTGCACCTGTGGCTTTCACCTCTTCAGGCGTCATTCCTTTTACAGAACCATAAGTACCAACTGGCATAAAAGCAGGCGTTTCAACAATTCCACGCTCAAACTTTAAACGGCCTCTTCTTGCTCGCCCATCGGTATTATCTAATTCAAATTCCATTCTATTTTCCTATTCGGTTCTGTCTTAAATTTATTCAGAGTCGACTACTTATTTTCATTGTCTTCTGGAAAGACCAACATCGCATCGCCATAACTAAAAAAACGATACTCATTATCTACTGCGTGTTTATAAGCCGCCATGGTTCTATCGTAGCCTGCTAGCGCAGAGACCAGCATAATCAAGGTGGATTCAGGCAAGTGAAAGTTCGTCAGCAAAGCATCAACTTCTTTAAATTTATAACCTGGGGTAATAAAAATATCCGTCTCACCTTGATATGGTGCAACCTGACCGGTCTCACTAAATGAAGCCGAGCTTTCTAAGCAACGCACAGAAGTGGTACC
>JAUUDE010000079.1 GCA_030826915.1 Thiomicrospira sp. | reverse complement strand
CCTCTATAACGAATAGACTTAACTTTACAGCGGTCTAACCAAGGCATTGCAAACAGAACAGCAATTGCTCCACCCATTGCTACCACCCCTAAGAACTTATCAGGAATGGCACGTAAGATTGCATAGAAAGGTGTGAAGTACCAAACTGGCGCAATGTGGTCAGGCGTTTTCAGCGGATTGGCTGGTTCAAAGTTTGGTGGTTCAATAAAGTAACCGCCTCCCTCTGGCATGTAGAACATGACAATGGCAAATATCACCATAAAGAACACCGCACCCATTGAATCTTTTACAGAGTAATAAGGGTGGAATGGAATACCATCCATTGGTAAACCTTGTGCATTTTTTACTTTTTTGATTTCTACGCCATCTGGGTTATTAGAACCAACCTGGTGTAGAGCAACAATATGCATAAACACTAAAATCAGCAAAACAAGTGGTAAGGCAATAACGTGTAAAGCAAAGAAACGATTTAGCGTTGCGTCAGAAATTACGAAATCACCACGCACCCACAATGCTAAATCAGGACCAACAAAAGGAATTGCCCCAAAGAGAGAGATAATTACCTGAGCCCCCCAGTAGGACATTTGACCCCAAGGTAACAAATAACCCATAAATGCTTCAGCCATCAATACTAGGAAGAGTAACATACCAATTATCCAAACAAGCTCTCTAGGCTCTTTATAAGAACCGTACAATAAGCCTCTGGTCATATGCAGGTAAACAACAATGAAGAAAGCTGATGCCCCTGTAGAATGCATATAGCGGATTAACCAACCCCACTCTACGTCACGCATAATGTATTCAACGGAGTTAAACGCTTCTGCTGCACTGGGTTTATAGCTCATTGTTAGCCAAACACCTGTGACCAATTGGTTAACCAATACAATTAAGGCTAAAGAACCAAAGAAATACCAGAAATTGAAGTTCTTAGGCGCATAGTACTCGCCAACGTGCTCGTTCCAAGTACTGACTAAAGGATAACGTCGATCAAACCACGCTAATAAGGAACCTCTTTTCACTTGAGATTGGTTATTATCTAAATCAGACATTATGCATCTCCCGCGTTAGCTTCTTCACCAATTCGAATAATGGAATCTGAAAGGTAATGGTGAGGTGGAATTTCTAGATTAGTTGGTGCTGGTACAGACTGGAATACTCGTCCAGCCAAATCAAATCTTGAACCGTGACATGGGCAGAAGAATCCACCCTGCCAGTCTGCGCCCACATCAGGAGAACCAATAGCTGGACGATATAAAGGCGCACAACCTAAGTGAGTACAAATTCCAACCACAACCAAATATTCACTATTAATCGCTCTTGATTGATTTTTACAATAATCAGGCTGGATAGAGGACTCGGATGCTGGATCACGTAAACCGTCTTCTAAAGGCGCAAGACCATTCACCATTTCTGGAGTACGGCGAACAACCCAAACAGGTTTACCACGCCATGACACCGTCAGCATTTGACCTGGCTGCAATTGACTAACATCCGCATTCACTGGCGCACCTGCGGCTTTTGCTTTTTCACTTGGTTGCCATGAGCTTACAAACGGAACGGCTAAAAAAGTCGCTCCGGTCGCTCCAACAACTCCTGTAGCACCCGTTAAAATTTTACGGCGCTGAAGATTCACACTCGATGCGTTATTTTCTTCTGTCGACATATGGTTGTCTTCCTATATATAAAAGCAATTCGGTTATTCTACATAAGCTTGAGCTTAACTTAAATCAGTATCTACTTATATAGTTATTAATATTATTTTTATACCACTTAAAATCTACTTATAAGTGCGTCTTAATCAACTAAAATTGGTATATACCAAGCAACATAACTAACTTGTACAACCAATAAGATTTATAAATAAAATTTACTATACTTTATCTTTAAATTTTATACAGGGTTAGCAACATCAACAAAAGTACATTCTAAACCGAACTGTTTTTCCAAATGCTCACCTAATGCTTTTATACCTACTCTTTCAGTTGCATGATGGCCTGCAGCAAGGTAATGAATATTGCATTCTTTAGCCAAATGGGTTGTTTGTTCTGACACTTCTCCGCTAATGTATAAATCTGCGCCCCACTCAATTGCTTGGTCAATATAACCTTGCGCTCCACCACTGCACCAAGCAACGGTTTGTATCATTTCTGGACCTCCATAAAGATGTAATGGTTGACGGTTTAATGAGGTTGAAACTTGCTTAATAAAACTCTGAATGGTGACTTTTTTAGAAAGTTTTCCTAACCTAACCAGGCCTGGTTGTGGGGTAATGTCTTGTAAACCCCATAATTTACCAAGCTGAGCGTTATTGCCTAACTCTTCATGTCCATCTAGAGGCAAGTGATAGCCAAATAAATTGATGTCATTCAAAAGAAGACTTTTGATGCGCTTTTGTTTAAAACCTGTAATCACTTCTGGTTCACTTTTCCAAAAGTAACCGTGGTGAACAAGGATTGCATCGGCTTTAAGTTTAATAGCTTCATCAATCAAGGCTTGGCAGGCGGTTACACCGGTCACAATCTTTTTAATTTCCGCCTTACCTTCAACTTGCAAACCATTTGGTGCATAGTCTTTGTAGTCAGTAATTTTAAGATAGCGATTCAAATATTCATGCAATTCAGTTCGTAACATCGTATTTTCCACAAATAATTTAGTTATAAAAAAACCACCAGGCCTGGTCGGCAATGGTGGTTTCTATTCAAGCAATTAACGCTTAATCTGTAACACGGAAACGTGCTGACATGGCATGAGCATTCAAACCCTCACCATCCGCTAAAATTCCTGCAACTTTACCTAATGTGTTTGCACCTTCTGCAGAACACATAATTAAGCTAGAACGTTTCTGGAAGTCATAAACCCCTAAAGGTGATGAGAAACGTGCTGTTCTTGAAGTTGGTAGCACGTGGTTAGGCCCTGCACAATAGTCACCAATGGCTTCAGCGGTATAACGCCCCATAAAGATGGCTCCAGCATGGCGAATTTTAGGCAATAATGCTTTAGGATCATCAACAGATAACTCCAAGTGCTCAGGAGCGATGATATTGATCATCTCGATTGCTTGCTCTTCATTATCTACAACAACAATCGCACCGCGATCATCTAATGCTTTACGAATGATTTCTTGACGTGGCATATCTGGTAACAAACGATTCATGCTTTCGTATACTTTTTCAGCAAACTCTGCATCTTGCGTCACTAAAATCGATTGTGCATCTTCATCGTGTTCGGCTTGAGAGAATAAGTCAACCGCAATCCAGTCTGGGTTAGTTTGGCCATCACAATAAACCAAAATCTCAGACGGGCCTGCAATCATATCAATACCAACCGTACCAAAAACCATACGCTTAGCAGTCGCAACAAAAATATTTCCTGGACCTACAATCTTATCAACCGCTGGAACCGTTTCTGTACCATAAGCTAAAGCCGCTACCGCTTGCGCACCACCTAAAGTATATACAGCATCTACATCACAAATAGCCGCCGCAGCCAATACCATGTCATTTACTTCACCATCTGGTGTAGGTACAACCATAATCAACTTTTCAACACCCGCAACCTTAGCAGGAATCGCATTCATAATTACTGAAGAAGGATACGCCGCTTTACCACCTGGCACGTACAGACCAACACTGTCTAATGGTGTCACTTGCTGACCAAGCATAGTACCGTCTGCTTCTTCATACGACCATGAATCTTGAATTTGTTTCTTGTGGTATGCACGCACTCGATCCGCAGATAACTGTAATGATTCACGCTGATCTGCCGGAATTCTATTTAATGCTTCATGCAAACGTTCTTTAGAAATCTCTAACTCTGCTCCAGAGTTCAAAGTAAGACGGTCAAATCGTGCCGTATAATCTAAAAGCGCAGCATCACCTTGAGTACGAACATTGTTCACAACTTCAGTAACAATATCATTAACCGATGTATTAGAGACCGTTTCCCAGGCTAGTAAACGATCCAATTCCTCTCTAAAACCTTCTGCCTTGGCAGATAAACGACGAATATTAAGCATTTTCTTTCTCTATCACTGTTTTAAACTGTTGAATAATAGTATTGATTTGATCAAATTTTGTTTTATACGCATGCTGATTCACAATTAAACGTGAACTAATATCAGCAATGTGTTCCATTGGTACCAAACCATTAGCCTTAAGGGTGTTTCCTGTATCTACCAAATCCACAATGCGGTCAGCTAAGTCAATTAAGGGTGCAATTTCCATAGAACCATAAAGTTTAATTAAATCAACTTGCTGACCTTTTTCTGCGTAGTAAGCCTGGGCTGATTTAAGATATTTAGTGGCAATTTTTAATCGATGTCCATGGGGCTTTTCAACTTCTGGACCTGCTACCATTAATTTACATTTAGCAATCTGTAAATCTAAAAGCTCAAACAGATTATCTGTTGGCGCTTCCATTAAAACATCTTTACCTGCCACACCAATATCAGCCGCACCATGCGCAACGTAAGTTGGCGCATCTGTCGCACGAACGATAAGCAAACGAACATTAGGTTGCTTAGTCGGTATAATTAATTTACGACTTTTGCTTGGGTCTTCTAAAGGTTCAATACCTGCCGCTTCAAGAAGTGGCAATGTATCTTTGTATATACGCCCTTTAGATAGCGCAATAGTTAATTGATTATTCATAATTCTTATAAACTTTTTAATAATATTAAAATTGGTGTAATTTGCATAACAAATAGATAACCAGGCCTGGTATGTCTTGGTTTATCTTTTGCACAAAAATGTCTTAGTTCGATAAACGGTAAATGTGTGCACCGACTTTATGGAACTTCTCTTCAATCAGTTCGTAACCTCGGTCTATATGGTAAACACGATTCACCACCGTTTCACCTTCGGCAACCAGGCCTGCTAAAATTAAACTAGCAGAAGCACGTAAATCGGTAGCCATAACTGGCGCACCTCTTAGTTCTTTTACGCCTTTAATGTGTGCAGTATTGCCTTCTACAGTAATATCCGCCCCCATTCGTGCTAGCTCAGACACGTGCATAAAACGGTTTTCAAAAATAGTCTCTTCAATGGTTGATTCACCTTCGGCTAATGCATTCATCACTAAAAACTGCGCTTGCATATCCGTAGGAAACAACGGATAAGGGTCGGTAACAATATTCACTGGCTTTAATGCTCGCCCATACATATCTAATGTAATGCTATCTGCCGTTGTCGTTATTTCAGCCCCAGCTTCAGCAAACTTCTCTAAAACCGCACCTAAATGTTCCGGGTTTACTTTAGTGACAGTTAATTTACTCTGCGTAATAGCGGCAGCAGCTAAATAAGTCCCAGCTTCAATACGATCAGGAATGACAGAATAATTCACCCCATTAAGTCGTTCAACACCCTCAACAACCAAAGTACTTGTTCCAATACCACTAATTTTAGCGCCCATTTTCACAAGGAATGAGGCTAAATCGGTAACTTCTGGTTCACGAGCGGCATTTCTTAAAGTTGTTACGCCTTCAGCCAAAACCGCCGCCATTAATAGGTTTTCTGTCCCTGTAACCGTAACAGGCTCCATAGTAATGTCAGCACCTTGCAAACGTCCATCAGACTTAGCAATGATATAGCCTTGTTCTACCTCTATTTTGGCGCCCATTTTTTCCATACCGTGAATATGAATATTCACTGGTCGTGAGCCAATTGCACAACCACCTGGCAGAGAAACTTTGGCTTCACCAAAACGTGCTAAAAGCGGTCCTAATACCAGAATGGAAGCACGCATTGTGTTTACCAACTCATAAGGTGCTTCTTTACTGGTGACATTTGAAGCATCAATTTCAATGCGCAACTCTTCATCAAACAGAACTTCAACGCCCATAGAGGCTAATAACTGAATTGTGGTGGTTACATCCATCAAATGAGGAACATTCGACAATTTGACTGGTGTCTCAGCAAGTAGACAACCCATCAAAATGGGTAAGGCAGCATTCTTTGCACCAGAGATTTCAACACTGCCAGATAGCTGACCACTTTTTTCAATTACAAGTTTATCCATAAATACGGGCTTTAATTTTTTATCTACTTCTTATTTTGAATAAACGACATTTTTATTCAAGAGGGTTACAGTTTAAGGGGTTTGCGCTTTAATTGACAAAGCGTGTAATTCACCAGATGTGAACTGCGCTTTAAAAATATCATTCACCATTCTATGGCGTTGAATTGGACTTTTTCCTTCAAAAGCAGCGCTAACCACGGTAATTGTAGAAGTGCAATCTGCACCACTAAACTCAACTTTACTATCCGGAATTTCAGCCTGAATCATCTCTTTAATCTTTTCTGGCGACATTTTTTCTGTTCTCAATAAATTTTATTGGCGTATTTTAACGCCTTTATTCAATAAAATCAGATTTATCGCTGAAACCAAAACGACAAAAATGGTGGTTACCCCTAAACTTAGATAAACAGATACGTCAGACTGCTGAAAAAATCCGTACCTAAATCCGTCCACCATATAAAAGAATGGATTAAAGTGCGATACGTTCTGCCAAATTTCAGGTAAACCATGAATGGAATAAAAAACACCACTCAAAAAGGTTAACGGCATAATAATGAAGTTTTGAAATGCGGCAAGGTGATCGTATTTTTCTGAGACAATGCCTGCTAACATCCCCAAGCCTCCCATCATCGCGGCACTTAAAACCGCAAATAAAATAATCCATAAAGGATTCGACCAACTTAAATCAAACCAAATAATCCCTATAATTAAAATACCCAGACCAACAGCCACACCACGAACAATCGAAGCCGCAACAAAAGCCATATAGAGTTCAAAAGGTGAAATTGGACTCAACAATACAAAGGTTAAATTTCCATGCATTTTAGACTGAATCAGGCTTGAGGAGGTATTTGAAAAAGCATTTTGCAAAATAGCCATCATCACCAGGCCTGGTATCAAAAACTGGCTATAAGTTAACCCTGAATAGGTTTCAATTTGCGCATCAAGCACCTGGCCAAATACCAAGAGATATAATAACGTGGAAACTACTGGGGCAAAAACGGTTTGCACAGCCACCGAATAAAAACGGCGAACTTCTTTGATAAAAAGTGCCATAAAACCTGTAAAGTTAAACATTACGCCTCCCCTTCTGAGGTTAAATCTAAAAACACCTCTTCTAAAGTCGCATCTCTACTGCTGACATCGGTTACATCCAAACCCGATTTTTCCATTAAACCCAACGTTTCAGTTAATGAACTGTTTTTGTCTATTTGAAAAACCAATCCATTCGGCTCTTTTTCCACTAAACGTTCCGCTAAAGATTCCGTTAACTTTGCATTTGGGTTGCTCACATTGACGCGTAAATAGCGATAAGGGTGTTTTGATAACAACTGCTGGGTATTATCCAACGCCTTAATTTGTCCTTTTTGCATAATCGCAACACGATCACACAAAGCTTCAGCTTCCTCTAAATAGTGGGTGGTTAAGATAATGGTATGGCCTTGCTGGTGTAGTTCTTTGGTAAAATCCCACAAGGTACGACGCAAATCAACATCCACCCCCGCTGTGGGTTCATCCAAAACCAAAACCTTTGGTTTATGAACTAATGCCATAGCAATCAAAGCTCTGCGTTTCATACCGCCAGAAAGCTGATTGGTATTTGCATCCGCTTTATCTGATAAGGCCAATCTTTCTAACAATTCACCAATCCAGCGATTTTGTTCAGAGCCTTTCATACCAAAATAACCCGATTGTAATTCCAACAGCTCTTTAATTGAGAAAAAAGGATCTGCAATTAATTCTTGCGGTACAAGTCCGAGCATTCTGCGAGTTTCACGATAACCATCAATGACATCATAGCTTTGGACTTTAATCGAACCAGAGGTTGGTACAACCAGGCCTGACATCGCATTAATCAAGGTCGATTTACCTGCTCCGTTTGGACCCAGCAAGCCAAAGAAAGCCCCCTCTTCCACATCGAAAGAAACGCCCTTTAATGCTTGAAGGTCTCCATATTCTTTGACCACTTGATTAAATTGAACTGCTAACCCCATTGTTACGCCTTTTCTGTGTATAAAGTCAAATGTGAACAAGAGCACTTTGCACATGTGCGGCTCTCAAATAAAAAAAGGGCCCAAGCCCTATTTTAAGCTAGGTTTATTTACATCTTAAACGAGAGTAAAAATACCCTCCAAATCATAGAGCTTAATCAAAGTTTGTAGCTCCTTTGGCAGCTGAATTACTTGTAACACCTGGTTACTCTTTGCATTCCAAACTAACAATACCGCAAGAATGGCGCTATCAGCCTTGACTACTTGACTAAAATCAACCTGTTGAACTGGTAAATTTAACCCATCATTCTTTTTCAACAGCCCAGGTAAAACATCGATGGTTACCTGAGCAGGTAAAATCAGTCGTGCTTCTGATTCCATCCACTGTATTTCAGCATTGCTTTGATTTACTGACTTCACAATCAATCTTACCCATTAAACGCAGTGTTTTTAGATTGCATTTCAGTGATGACTGTATCAAGACCTTTTTTTGATATCTCCGAGCCGTAAGCTTTACGATAACTCAACAACATACTAACACCTTCGACCACAACATCATATAGCATCCATTTTTTGGTTTTTTTATTTAAATAAACGCGATAAATAACATCTGACTTATTGCCATCAGACTGCAAGACACTTGAAGCAACGGTTACTCGTCCAGGCTTTTCCTCTATTGTTTTTTCAACATTTACCGATTCAATACGTAGCTTTAAAAGACTTTGCGAATAAGAACGAATCATCGTATTGGTAAAAGCATTTACAAAGTCAGTTTTCTGTTTTTCGGTTGCTGTTCGCCAATATTTACCCATGACATAACGTGCCATTTTTTCGGTATCGATATAAGGTAATATATAAGCATCTGCAAAAACTTTAACTTGTACCGGGTCTTTTTCCAAAACTTCTCTGCGAGCATTAAGTTCGGCAACCACTTTATTTGATAACGACTCCACCATTTTATAAGGGTCGTCTTGAGGTATATTTATCTCTTGTGCAAGAGCCAAGTTACTTAACATTAGGGACATGACCATAACGAACAGCCATTTCATGCTATTGCCGCTAGTAAATTGCATTTTATTTACCTCCACCTTCACTAAACTTTACTAAAAATTGACTGATAAGATTCTCTAAAACTAATGCTGACTGTGTCAATTCTACTTCGCCGCCATCGGCTAAATATTCTTCGGAGCCACCAATTTCTATACCAACGTATTGGTCGCCAAGCAAACCTGATGTTAAAATCGAAGCCGAACTATCAATTGGCAGTTCACTATAGGCTTTATCGATTTTCATACTCACTTTGGCTTTAAAAGAAACCGGATCAACAGAGACATTGGTTACTCGTCCAATGACAACTCCACTCATTTTTACCGGTGCACGTACCTTCAAACCGCCAATGTTTTCAAACAAAGCACTAATATGATAACTAGGACGCTCTTTCCATGTACTGAAATTACTTACCTGAAAAGCAATCATTACTAAAGCAAGCAAACTCATTAATACAAATGCGCCTACCCAAATTTCAATTTTTGCTTGTCGTTTCATGTGGTTATTTCCTTAATACTGTTAGCAAACAAATCAGTTAGTTAAACATTAATGTCGTTAAAATAAAGTCTAGCCCCAAAACACCAAGTGAACTATGAACTACGGTTTTTGTTGTTGCGTTACTGACCCCTTCTGATGTTGGAATGGCATCGTAACCTTGGAACAAAGCGATAATGGCAATAAGAATGGCAAATGCAATTGATTTTATAATGCCATTCATCACATCTTCTTGCCAATCTACATGGCTATTCATTTGCGACCAAAAAGAGCCTTCATCAACGCCTAACCAGCCGACCGCCACAAGGTATCCACCAATAATTCCTAAAGCGGTAAAAAGTAGCGTTAAAAGAGGTAAAGCAATCACTGCGGCACTGAGTCTTGGAGCATAAATATACTTTAAAGGATCAATTGCCATCATCTCTAGAGCAGAGATTTGCTCAGTAGAGCGCATCAATCCAATTTCAGCGGTCAGTGCAGACCCCGCTCTTCCTGCAAACAGCAATGCGGCAACCACAGGGCCTAATTCACGCAACAGTGATAAAGCCGTCATGGTTCCAACAGCTTCTTCTGAATTATAATCTACTAATACATTATAACCTTGCAGACTTAACACCATTCCAACAAACAAACCCGCCGTTAGAATAATGGGCAGAGATAAAACACCAGTCACGTAAATTTGTTTGGTTAATAAGTCAATACGCCATAATGAATACGGTAGAGCTCGGATTAACCAGAAAATAAAAAAGGCACCACGACCAAACGCGGCTAATAGCGATAAAAAGCCTTTACCTAAGCCTTGAATATAGCCTAGAAATCCATTGTATTGTGCCTTTTGATTATTTAATTCCATACTCACTACACGCTATTATTACTTAGGATTATTATTGGCCATATCGCTGACATATGAATCAGTTGGATAATGAAATGGCACTGGCCCATCAGGTAAACCGTTAATAAACTGATTAACATAGCCAGTTTTTTCATTCAACAAGGTTGCTTTTGTTCCTTCTGCAATGATCTTACCTTCTGACATTACGCAAACATAATCAGCGATTGATAAAACTTCATTGACATCATGCGAAACCACAACACTAGTTAAACCCAAACTGTCATTTAATTTACCAATCAATTCAACCAATACGCCCATAGTAATTGGGTCTTGCCCAACAAAAGGCTCATCATAAAAAATCATTTCTGGGTCAAGCGCAATACCACGAGCTAAAGCAACACGACGAGACATGCCACCCGAAAGTTCTGCTGGCATTAAATCTTTAGCACCTCGTAAACCAACAGCTTGTAATTTCATTAACACCAAAGGATAAATCACAGCTTCAGGAAGCTTTGAGTGCTCTCTCAATGGAAATGCAACATTATCAAAGACAGACAAATCGGTTAACAAAGCGCCACTCTGGAAAAGCATCCCCATTTTACGACGTAACTCATAAAGTTTTTTACGAGACAATTTATGTACGTTTAAACCTTCAACATAAATTTCACCTGCGTCCGGCATTAACTGACCCGCAATCAGCTTTAGTAAGGTGGTTTTACCTGTACCACTTGGCCCCATAATTGCGGTTACCTTACCCTTAGGGATTTTTAGAGAAATATCGTCAAAAATTTTACGCTCACCACGCATAAAGGTTAGGTTTTTAATTTCAATTAATGTCTGATCAGTCATATTTCTACTTTATCGATTGTTTTCACACCCAATACAAAATACTTTATAGATACTTGTTAAATTATTACAAGTGCGCTTCAACTCAACTTTGTTGAACGAGTATTTTAACGTATTTAGTCGACTCTGAATAACAACTTTAAATGAAGACAAAGCTTGCTTTTACTCAACCAGGCACAATTTTGGAGTGTTATCTTGATAACACAAAAATTCTATCTCAGTTGAAGCAACGCTGGCGCCTTCCTATGGGTGAGCGTTAAATCAGGCATGCTCAGTGTTTTGAATCTTGGTAACACTTTACTTGCGAACCAAGTCTGGAGCCTACCTACTTAAACATCCCATATAATTTCAATGTAGGTATTTAGATTCGACTATTTTTAATAAACCATTACATAAAATATCATCAACAAAAAAATGAAAACAATCTAACTGCTTGAATTGACCTAATAACCTAGAAATTCAGCAATGGTTTTTAGGGTAAAAACTTGCTGCATATCTATATTTTCTTTACGCAGTAATAGAGGCGCCCCCATGGTACCTTCGGGTAAGCTTTGCATAAAGCTTTGCAGTATAGCCCTTTGTTGTTTTGCGTTATCATCCAATTCAAACAAAACACCGCAAGGCTCACCAGAACAAATCACATTTTGGTTCTGCCATTGCCAACCATCAATAGTTTGACTATTAGAGACTAATGTTAATGGCAAACCAGAATAGGCATGAGCCGCACTAAGTTCTTCTGAAAACAGTATGACTCCACCGCAAATTTCTGGATTTTCTTCAGCAGCAATAACTGAAATGGCATTATTAATTTTGTCTAACTGCTCTATTTTGGCTTCATCAAATTGATTTGACACTTCAAAATAGAAAGAAAACGCGCCCTCTACCGCATCTAATGTTTCATTTATAACTTCATCATCCCAATTCAACCAGGCCTGCTCAGGAACCAAAACAACCCTATAAGCATTGGCATAGAATTCCAACATCCAATCTTCAGGCAAATCATCTGGATAAAATGAACCTATCCAAGAGTCTTTTTGCCAACCATAAGTTCCAATTTGTAAGTTATCCATTTTATAAACCTTTAAAAATTTAGAGCTTTGCACTGAGGAAAAAAATCTATTTTATCTTTTCACCCCAAAATGCCTATACTTTTTTCGGCAGATAGCGTTAGATAACAATACTTTTTAGCAGATAAAAACAACACATTCTTCTCAAATATTTAGTTTTCATAAAACCCAACACCACCCACGTCATAAAGATTGTTTATTTCCTTAATGGTTTTAGTTATAATTCTCAGCTAATTTTTTATTCTCAATTTAAGGCTGATAGATTAATGCTTTCTTCGCTTTTACTTCCAAGTCTACTACTCATTATTGGATTAGCTCTCCTTGTATGGAGTTCTGATATCTTTATTGAAGGCGCTGCAAGTACAGCGAAACATCTTTCAATTTCACCACTCATTATTGGTGTTGTGGTACTTGGCTTTGGTACGTCTATGCCAGAAGTTGTGGTTGCCACACTCGCTTCATTGGACAATAGTCCAGGCCTAGCCATTGGTAATGCCGTTGGCTCTAACATTGCCAATATTGCATTGGTGCTTGGTTTTACGGCAATCATCGCCCCTATAGTTGTAAAATCTTCAATACTAAAACGTGAACTGCCTGTTTTACTCGCAATTTCCGTAGGGGCTTACCTGTTAGTTCTTGATGGCCATCTAGACATCTACGACGGGATTATTCTTGTGGTTGCTTTAGTTGCCGTTATGGGCTGGATGATAAAAGCCAATAAAGCAATTGATACAAGCGACCCTTTAGCAAGTGAAACACAAAGTGAGTTGGATGACTTACCTGAATTAACCAAAAATAAAGCGTTAATTTACCTAGTTGGCGGCCTGATTATCTTAATGCTTAGTGCCAAGATGATGGTAGCTGGCGCGGTTGATATCGCTCATTTTTTTGAAGTCCCTGAAGTGGTTATCGGTTTAACCATTATTGCCATTGGAACCAGCTTACCTGAACTAGCAGCAGCCATTTCTGCGGCTCGTAAAAATGAAGCGGATTTAATGATTGGTAACATTATTGGCTCCAATATCTTTAATATTCTTGCCGTACTTGCAGTGCCTGCTTTACTTGCCCCATCGGCATTAGATTCTGATGTTTTATATATTGATATGCCTATCATGCTGGGGTTAACATTCATGATGTTACTTATGGCGATTCCTCGTAAAGGTAAAGCCATTATTCATAAGTCTGAAGGTATTTTGCTTGTTTCGCTTTTTATTGCATTCCTAATCCTGCTTTACTTCCGAGCGACAGCTGTTTAAAGTATAAGCCAATCATTTATTGTCATTGCTTGTGGCAAACATTCTGCAAGCAATCATTACAAAGGCGAAATCATGAATATTCCTGAGCATCTGGTAGACAAAGCAAAAAAAATCAAACTTCTCATCCTTGATGTTGATGGTGTATTAACAGACAACCGCTTGTTTTATGGTGACAATGGTGTTGAATACAAAACCTTTCACACCCGAGATGGTCACGGCATTGTCTTATTGCAAAAAAGCCAAGTAGATATCGGCATTATTACAGGTCGAACATCGCAAGTTGTCACAAATCGAATGCAAGACTTAAAAGTGAAGCACGTGTTTCAAGGTGTACCAGACAAACTTCCCACCTTTTTAAAACTAGTCCAAGACTTAGACTTAGAAATGGATGAAGTCGCCTATATTGGTGATGATATTCTTGACCTACCAATCTTGCTTAGAATCGGTCTATCAGTGACACCTTCGAATGGTGACAATGAAGTAAAATCTCGTGTAGATTACGTTTCACAATATGATGGTGGGCAGGGATGTGTAAGAGAAGTTTGTGAAATTATCATGCGCTCTCAAGGTACATGGCAACAACACATGGATTTCTTTTTAAGAGACCTTAGCTAAACGCTAAAAAAGACTGCTCCAAACCATGCGCCTATCTCGCTTACGTATTCTTTTACTGACCTTGCTTCTAGCCATAATTACCCTATGGATAACAAACCAACAAACCAAGCAAGACAGCTCCGATAAGGTTTCTTCAGGAAAGCCTTTAGCTTACAGCTGGCAGGCTATCGACACCACTATCTGGAAAATTTCTGCTCAAGAGCCAAATCAACAAACCATTATTCACGCAGAAAACATGCATTATAAAGACAAGATAAAATTGAGTGAGTTTAGTCAACCAAACGTCACACTCATTGACAATAACACTGTTACAACCCTTACTAGTGTTAAAGGCAAAAGCATAGACGACCAACTCATTACATTTGAAGACAAGGTGGTTCTCACACAATCGGAAGCTTTGCCTACTAGCGTAAAAGCACAAAAACTAGACATTACAAAACAACCTACAATCTTAAAAACCAATAGTCTTACCTATAATAGTAAAACCAATCAACTCTTAACGGATGCAAATATTTCTATAAGCCAATACAATGGTGTCACTACAGGAAAAGGGTTAAGAGCTGATTTAACCAAGTCTGAATATAAATTATTGTCAAATGTTAAAGGTATCTATTACCCTAGCAAAATGCAAACATCGCAACAAAATCATCAAATTAAAGGTCAATAAAATGCAAAAAAAGTTACGTTTTATTCCTACCCTATTTTTAAGCCTACTGTTTATCAGTTCATACAGTTTTGCTGCAAATATAAAAACTGGGAGTACACCTGATGAACAACAACCCGTAAACATTACTGCCGACAGTTTAAAAGTCAGTGAAAAAGAAGGCAAAAGCACCTATAAGGGTAATGTTGTTGTCATCCAAGGCAGCCTGACCTTAAAAGGTGATGTTATCCATATTTCTCATCCAAATAATCAGTTAACAGAAGTGATTGCCACAGGAAAACCGGCTAATTTTAAACGTTTTAGCCAAGTTGACCAGGCCTGGTTAACTGGAAAAGCGAACAAAATTGAGTACCACGCACAAAACAAAACCGTCTTATTAATTGGGCATGCGCAAGTAGAACAGCCTGGCAAACACATCATTACAGGGCCAAAACTTTTCTATGATATTGCCAATCAAACGCTACAAGCACAAAGTACGGAAACAGAGAAAAAACGTATTTCAGTGACCTTTAACCCAGCTCCAACTGAAAGCACAGACGCTACAAAATAAATAAAAGGTATTCTTGTAATGGCTCACTTTTACGCACGTGGTTTAGCAAAAAGTTACAAAAAAAGAGAGGTAGTAACCTCTGTTGATATTGATGTACACAGCGGCCAAGTTGTGGGCTTACTTGGCCCTAATGGAGCAGGAAAAACCACCACTTTTTATATGATGACTGGCCTGATTACCAATGATGCAGGCCAGATTTTTTTAGATGAACAAGAAATCTCTAAACTCGCCATTCATCAACGAGCCAAGCTCGGTATTGGCTACTTGCCCCAAGAAGCGTCTGTTTTCAGAAAACTCACCGTGACTGAAAATATTATGGCAATTTTAGAAATGCGACCAGAGCTTTCAGGCGATCAACGTCATCTATTATTTGAAAACCTAATTGATGATTTACAAATTGGCCATATTCTAGAACAGCCTGGACAAGCTTTATCAGGAGGCGAACGCCGTCGAGTGGAAATTGCACGTGCACTTGCCATGGAGCCAAAGTTTATTCTATTAGATGAACCTTTTGCCGGTGTTGATCCAATTTCAGTAAAAGACATTCAGAACATCATTACCCATCTAAAAAATAAAGATATTGGAATTTTAATTACAGACCACAATGTGAGGGAAACTTTGGGCGTTTGTGATTACGCCTACATACTTCATGCAGGAACCATATTAGCATCAGGAACACCAGATGAGGTACTTACCCATACAGAGGTTAAACGAGTTTATCTAGGTGAAAATTTTAAATAAGTCTATTAAATAAAGCTTCTTAAAGTTCATATAAAAGCCATACCCAATAAGCTTGTGTATTATTTAGCTTTATCTCTTCTCATTAATTTTTCTATATTCTTACATCACTTATTCTTATTAAAACACCCTGCCATTTTAAAATCTTGATGGTATACTGAAATTGATTTCAGGAGATTTTAAACAAATTAAAATCAATTTTGGCAAACATAAAATGCCACACCTGATTGGAATCGCAAAACACAAAATAAAGGAGCGATACTATGCAAATCAATATTACCGGTCACCATGTCGATGTTACAGATGCTCTTCGTACATACGTTACGGAAAAATTAGAAAAGCTTAAAAGGCATTTTGATCATGTTACCAATGTACATGTTATTTTAACCTTAGAGAAACAGTCACAAAAAGCAGAGGCAACCGTCCACTGCTCGGGAACGGATCTATTTGCACAGCATGATTCAGAAGACATGTACGCATCAATTGATGGCTTAGTGGATAAGTTAGATCGTCAAATTGTGAAGCATAAAGAAAAAATCAGCGACCACAACAGAAAATCTGGTGGTGTTAAAAACATGCCTGCTGCTGAAGCTTAAAAAGCCGCTTAGATTTTTTTCCAAAAAAACGCCCAAACTTATTTAGTTTAGGGCGTTTTTTTATGCCTATTACTCGATGCACCATTCTTTCTAAAATTTTACTAAAACCACGGCTTTTAAAACCACTTTACTCCTTCACCTGCTACAATACGTAACGTTAGCCCAAAAGTCCATTATCGCTAATCAAAACCACGTATTTTATGTACCGTTTATAGGCAGCATTCAAACTCACCAGCAAGGAGATGGCCATGACAAAAACGCACACTGCCATTGACAAAGCAAAGCTTACTGAGCAGCTCCTTGCAGCAGCGGAATCGCGTAATTTAGAGTTAACCAATGAGCTGTTTTCACACCTTGTTGCTGAAGAGATTGCGGAAATACTTGAGTCCACTCCGATTAAAGAACGTCAATTCCTATGGGAATCGATAGAAAGCGATCGCCAAGGTGAAATTCTTACCCACACAAAAGATGAAGTAACTGCCAATCTTCTAGAATCTCTTAAAACGCACGAAATCATAGAGATTGCTGAAGATTTAGAAACAGATGATATTGCCGATATTGCGCAATCACTGGACTCTTCTGAGCAGCAATCTCTTCTTGCATCTTTAGATGAGGAAGATCGTAGTGCAGTTGAAACCGCTCTAACCTATCCAGAAGATACCGCAGGTGGTTTAATGAGTACGGATTTTATTTCCATCCGTGCCGATGTTACCCTTGATGTTGTATTACGTTATTTACGCAAATTGGGTGAACTGCCTGAGTCTACTGCCGAGTTATTTGTAAGAGATAGAACAGGTAAGTTTGTTGGTAGTTTGAAACTAACTGCACTCCTTACCCATGATGAAGATACCTTAGTAGAAAATATTTTAGAAACTCATATTCAAGGTATTAGAGCACTCACTCCGGCAAAAGAGGTGGCACATTTATTTGAAAAGAATGACCTTATTTCCGCTGCTGTCGTCAATGAAAACAACCTTATTTTAGGTCGCATTACTATCGATGATGTGGTTGATATTATCCGTGAAGAAGCTGAGCACGCTCAAATGGCAAGCGCAGGTTTGGATGAAGATGAAGATATATTCGCACCCGCAACACGCGCTGCAAAACGACGCACCTTCTGGCTTGGGATTAACTTATTAACCGCAATATTTGCCTCTATTGTAATTGGGCTTTTTGATGCTTCAATTGAAAAAGTTGTAGCACTCGCCGTGCTTATGCCGATTATTGCTAGCATGGGTGGCATTGCTGGAACACAAACCGCCACTATTGTTATTAGGGCTCTGGCAACGGGTAAACTTGCTCGCAGTAACAGTAAATCTCTACTTATCAAAGAAACCAGTGTTGGTTTATTGAATGGAATAATTTGGGCGATATTGACAGGCCTCGGTGTCTTCTTTTGGTTT
>JAUUDE010000077.1 GCA_030826915.1 Thiomicrospira sp. | reverse complement strand
TTTTTAACGTGGGTAACTTAGTTTAGCGATTAAGCTTTTGCTAATGCTGCACGTTTCTTTTCAATCAAGTTGTGGATGATTGGTGACATCATTAGGTCCATGGCTTGAATCATATGTTGTCCACCACATACTAGTGTTTCTTCATTCTGTAAGAAAGCACCATCAATTTGTTCTTTGATTGCTTCTAAATCAATGTCTTGGTGACGAACATGACAGATGATTAGTGAATCTTCTGGCGCTGGCCCCATTGGTGCATCTTCAGACATGGTTGAGAATGGATCAGATGTATCAATTAATGGTACACGGTGGAAGTTAATGTGTGTACGGTGAAACTGAGGAACGATTGTTTCAATGTAATCAGGCATACGTTCAAGGATAGTATCACGAACCTGTTGTACTGAATATGGACGTTCAGCTGTGTCACGGAAGATTTTTTGCATCCACTCAATGTTGATAGAAGGCGCAACACCGATACCTAGGTCTACATACTGTGCTACATCATGCATGCCTTCAGCAGGGCCGTGGTCCTTACGTTTAACCATACCGTGAAGACCTTCATAGAATAGAACGTCTGTTCCTTCTGGAATTGGTTCCCAAGGTGTAAATTCACCTGATTTAAAGTCTGTTCCACCTAGGCGTGCGTTATGTTCAACCGCTTCTTCATCAGAGTGAATGTAGTAACGACGTTTACCAGTTGCAGATTCTTTATACTCTTTAAACAACGCTTCTAATTCACCAAATTCATTCGCTGCTTCTGAAAAGTGCGTTAATACTGGACCACCGTTTGCTTTAGATTCGGCTACTTTTTCTTTCATTTCAGCACGGCTGTACTTGTGATAACTATCACCTTCAACGATAGCGACGTTTAGGTTTTCACGATCAAAAATCTTTTCTACAGCGCGTTTAACAAATGAGGTACCTGCTCCTGAAGAGCCTGTTACGGTAACGATAGGGTGTTGTACTGACATGAAATGTCTCCTAATTTAATCAAGTTACCAGGCCTGGTAACTCTGTGTTTTTACTTTATAGAGAGCTTCGCACGAGGTGAATACACGGATAAAAATGGCTAAAATTTCCCCGAATTTCGTTGTAAAACTCGCCAATAGCTAGCTATTAGCTTCATTTTTCGCCTGATTCAGAAAAATTTTATCTCATTTTTAGCTCGCGCCTCACTCGAGCAAAGCTCTCTTATAAATTCTTAATAGCTTTAGACTTATGCCGCATATTAGAAACTAAAAGTGGTTTTTTTTCAAAAATAAATCACGTGATATTTCTAATCTGCGTTTTAACAGGCCTGCTTTATACGTCTAAGTTTTCTACTTGTAATGCGTTACTTTCAATAAAGTCACGTCGAGGTTCTACTTCATCACCCATTAGAGTGGTGAATACTTGATCTGCTAGCATTGCATCACGGATGGTTACTTGCAGTAAACGACGTGCTTCCGCATTCATGGTAGTTTCCCAAAGTTGTTCAGGGTTCATTTCACCCAAACCTTTATAACGCTGAATGTTTTGACCACGCTTGGCTTCATTAAATAACCAATCAATCGCCTCTTTAAAAGTAGCAACAGACTGTTTTTTCTCGCCACGCTGAATGTATGCAGAACTTGATAGTAGGCCTTGTAAAGATTTACCTAAATCAACAATTTGTGCATACTCTTTGGAAGCAAAGAAGTCCGCATCAAACACTTGCATACTTAATGTTCCGTGCTCACGTTGCTGTAAACGAATTTGGAACTTACCTGCGCTGTCCATTTCGGTAGCAGGTTCAGCGGTTAGATTGTAGTCCACCTTATTGATTTCACCATTGGCTTTCAGTGCCGGTAAAACAGCTGAAATCCAGTTTACTAGAGCAGTAGAATCATTCAAGATATCCGTTGTGATTTCTGGCTGGTTAATTAACATATCCAAGAAAACCGCATTATAACGACGTGATAGACGTTCTATAACGTGTTTTGTTTTAAAGTAGTTTTTGGATAGTGTTTCTAATGCCAATCCGTTAATACTTGGTGCGCCAGTTTCAGTGAAGAGTGCAGCACCATCTATGGCATTTTGCAGTAAGTAACCTTCTAACTCACCATCGTCTTTAAGATAGGTCTCTTGTTTGCCTTTTTTCACTTTATAAAGTGGTGGCTGGGCAATGTAGATATAGCCTTTTTCAACCAATTCAGGGTATTGACGATAGAAGAAAGTCAGTAATAGAGTACGAATGTGTGAACCATCCACGTCGGCATCGGTCATGATAATGATGCGGTGATAACGCAGTTTTTCGATATTGTAATCTTCATGACCAATACCACAACCAAGAGCAGTAATCAGTGTGCCAACTTCGGCAGAACTTAACATCTTGTCAAAACGGGCTTTTTCAACGTTCAGGATTTTACCTTTTAGCGGCAGAATCGCTTGAGTACGGCGGTCTCGGCCTTGTTTAGCCGATCCGCCAGCGGAGTCACCCTCCACCAAGTACAGTTCAGAAAGTGCAGGGTCTTTTTCTTGGCAGTCGGCCAGTTTTCCTGGCAGGCCTGCAATATCTAAAGCCCCTTTACGGCGTGTCATTTCACGTGCTTTACGAGCAGCTTCACGAGCGCGTGCCGCATCCATAATTTTAGAGAAGACCGCAAGCGCATCTTTAGGGTTTTCTAATAAGAATTCACCTAATTTTTCATTCATAGCGGTTTCAACCGCCGATTTTACTTCTGAAGAGACCAGTTTGTCTTTTGTCTGAGAAGAGAATTTTGGATCAGGAACCTTAACCGAGATAACGGCCGCCAAGCCTTCACGAGCATCATCACCAGAAACGTTCATCTTATATTTTTTGTTTAAACCTTCAGACTCGGCATAGCTGTTTAAAGTACGAGTTAACGCGGCTCTAAAACCAGATAGGTGGGTACCACCATCACGCTGAGGAATGTTGTTAGTAAAACAGAAAATGGACTCTTGATAAGCTTCAGACCATTGCATAGCCACTTCTACGGTAATGTCATCTTTTACGGTAGAGAAGTAAAAAGCTTTGTCGTGAATGCTGGTTTTATTGGTGTTGATGTAATCAACAAACGCTTTAATCCCACCTTCAAATTCAAATACCTCGTGACGGTCATCACGTTTATCAACCAACTCAATGTGTACACCAGAGTTAAGGAATGACAACTCACGAAGGCGTTTTAGAAGGTAGTCAAAACTGAATTCAACCTGACTAAATGTTTCGGTACTTGGTAAAAAACGAATCTCAGTACCTGTTTCATCAGTAGGGCCTACAGCTGTAAGAGGCGCATCTGGTACACCGTGAGTGTAAGATTGCTTCCAAATCTGTCCTTCACGTTTAATGGTTAGATGCAGTTCTGAAGAGAGCGCATTTACAACCGAAACACCCACACCGTGAAGACCACCTGATACCTTGTAGGAGTTATCATCAAACTTACCACCTGCGTGGAGTACCGTCATAATAACTTCAGCGGCAGAAACGCCTTCTTCAGGGTGTAAACCAACAGGAATACCACGTCCGTTATCAGAAACGGAAACAGAACCGTCTGTGTGGATGGTAACAATCACTTTATCACAGTGGCCTGCTAAGGCTTCATCGATACCGTTATCCACCACTTCAAATACCATGTGGTGCAGGCCTGTTCCATCATCGGTATCACCAATGTACATTCCTGGACGTTTACGGACGGCATCAAGCCCTTTTAAAACCTTGATGGAGGAGGAGTCGTAATTTGATTCTTCAGACATAAAACTCGATTTCTTTTATGGAGATTTAGGCGGCAAATATGGCCTAAATTTCAGGTTGTTTTTATTACTAAAATAGTCTAGGAATTCTACCATAAAAGAGCCTTGTTTGTGAAATCAAAATAGCGGTCTTTTAGAGAGTGTAACTTATTGTTAAATATAGGTTTTTTGCGTTGATAAAATTGGCTTTAGAAAAGCAGTGAGTTGGGTAGGATAAAATTAGAGTAAAAACCTTTCATTTAGGGCTTTGGGGGAGGTTTGGGAAATATGAAAATCCAGTTTATGATTCTGGTAAAAAACAGGTGCCACAGAACATAAAAAAGGCCGGATATACTTACGACCTTTTAGCTATGGTGTCATGATGCTAATTAACCAAACATCCAGCTAGTTGGGTCTGGCATAGGTTGTTGCTTACCAAGGTATTTAAGCCCTTTCACACAGCGAATAATCAGCCAGATAGCCAAGAACAGTAAAATAAGCCAGCCAATCATAATTGCAGTTAACAGTACGCCAATAAAACCATATAGAAGCCCAATCCAGAAAGTACGGATTTGAAATTGATAGTGTGAATCTAAGAAATTTCCATCACCCTTGTTGATATACGCCATTATTAAACCCACTAAACTGGTAAATGGCAGAATAAAGTTAGCGAGATAAAGCACATAAATAATGGTAGGTACAGTGGTGCTCAATTCTA
>JAUUDE010000027.1 GCA_030826915.1 Thiomicrospira sp. | reverse complement strand
TTCATCTCAGCCTGAAATTCCAAGCTGCTTTCCTTCATGGATGTAGCAGCGCTTAAAACACTATTTGTAATTGCTTTGACTTCATCTGCATTGAGATTGGGATTGGACAGTTTTGAAGTGCAAGAATCTAACTCTTGTGTATGACTTTCAAGTTTGTCACTTCACGCGTTCATCTTCTTAATCATGGTATTGATTAGGCGCCTAAATGCTAGGTCAAATTCAGAATCGCTTTCGTTGTTATCCGCTAAATATTCGTCATAAAGTCTTTTGCCTACACGATCGTTATAGCCAAATGGATCATTTAAAATAGTATCCATTTCTTGGCGGAATTTTGGGTTGTCACCTTTGTAATATCGATACCAAACAAAGTAGTTGAGTGGAGAAGGGTTAATATTTTGTTCTTCAAAAGCATCAAATAAGAGACAGGAAAATGCGTTTTGCTTTATCAGGAGCGTCATGAACATCAATAAGCACGTAAATTATTCCCTTTTGCCTTTTTGATAGGCAACCGGCAGGTTGTAAAATTTATTTTTAGATTATAAGCATAAAAGGTTAGTAAAGTCTAAAAATCTCTAAGTATTTTGAGCATTTTTATTCTGTATAATTAACTAGAGAAAATGCGAATAAAAAGTTATAGTTTTCGCTTACTAAATAGTCGACTTAATAACCTATTTGAGGTGTTAAAAATGTTAAACCCAACACAATTTGAATCTATTGCCAAAAAGGTTGCTGAGATTATTCCAGAAGGTTTTGGTGAAATGCCTGAAGGTATTCAGTCACAAGTGAAAACTATATTGGCAAATTCATTTGAAAAAATGGATCTAGTTACCCGTGAAGAATTTGATATTCAGTCTGCAGTACTTGCTAAAACACGCGCTAAATTAGAGCTGTTGGAAAAGCAAGTTGCGGATTTAGAAAAACGTACACAAGCTAAATAAGCATTTCATTCGCTATGTCTTTAGCCTGTCTTGCTACCCGTGCTGTTTTAGGAATGGATTCTCCTTTGGTAACCGTGGAAGTGCATGCAAGTAATGGCTTGCCTGCCTTTTCTATTGTCGGCCTTCCCGAGGCATCGGTTAAAGAGAGTAAAGACCGAGTTAGAAGTGCATTACTCAGCTCCGGTTTTAAGCTTCCTCCCAAACGAATTACGGTTAATTTAGCTCCGGCGGATTTACCAAAATCGGGTGGACGTTATGATTTGGCAATTGCTATAGGTCTGTTAATCGCCACGGAACAGTTACAGGTCGATAACTTGTCAGAGTTTGAGTTTTTTGGCGAGTTAGCTTTAACAGGTGAAGTGAGAGAAATAAAAGGCTCTATTTCAAGTTTGTTGGCGAGTTATGCAGCTAATAAAAAAATCATTATTCCTAATGATAACTTGAATGAAGCACTGTTAATATTGCAGACCTACCCCGAATTAAAAAATTCAATTTACGTTGTCCAAGATTTACGTGAAGCTTGCCGTGTACTATTAGGAGAAATTTCAGCAGTTTCATCCCTACCAGAGATAGAGAGTCTTGATTATGATTATTTAGAAGATATGGCGGATGTTAAAGGGCAGATACAGGCCAAAAGGGCACTAGAAATTTCTGCTAGTGGTCACCACTCTATGATGATGGTTGGCCCACCTGGTTCGGGGAAAAGTATGTTGGCAGCACGTTTGGTGACTATATTACCAAAACTAAGTGCACAAGAGGCAGTAGAAGCCGCAAGTATTCGTTCTTTAGCTGGACAGGCTATTACTCAACAAGATTTCTATCAGCGCCCATTTATTCATCCTCATCACACGGCATCGGCTGCATCTATGGTGGGTGGTGGTACTAATCCAAAACCTGGTGCTTTATCGTTAGCACATAATGGTATTTTATTTTTAGATGAACTCCCCGAGTTTAACCAAGCCGTATTAGAGGCGCTACGTGAACCTCTTGAGACCAAGTCTGTTAATATTTCGCGAGTGAATCAACATGTGCAATTCCCTGCTAATAGTTTACTAATTACAGCAATGAACCCATCACCTAGTGGCTATTTTGCAGATGATGCTTTAGGACGATGTAAAGATACACCTGATCAGATACTGCGATATCAAAAGAAAGTTTCGGGGCCTTTATTGGATAGAATTGATTTACATCTTGAAGTGCCTGCGGTAGATATTCTGGAGTTACAAGTCACTGAAAACAGTCCTAAGCAAGAAAGTAGCATTCAAATTAGGAAGCGAGTCGAGTCAGTGAGAAGAGTTCAACTTGAGCGACAAGGGTGTTTTAATTCACAGTTGAGTGTAAGTGACTTAACTCAGATTATAATGTTGGATGATGCTTGTCAGAAATTGATTGAAAAAGCAGTAAGTGATTTAGGTTTGTCTGCACGAGGTTATCATCGAGTCATGAGGGTAGCAAGAACCATTGCAGATATGCAGAATACTCAAAATATTCGCCCTCAACATCTTGCAGAAGCTCTGAGTTATAGAGCTGTATCTAAGGCCTTTTCATAGTGGAGTCAATTTATATCACGGCTTTTATTGTTGGGGTTCTCGGCGGAGTTCACTGTTTGGGAATGTGTGGTGGAGTGGTTGGTGGTCTGACATTTAGCCTAGAAACACGTGTGCAAACTAGTTGGTGGAAGATGATGCCATTTCAACTTTTCTACAACTTTGGCCGTTTAACGAGTTATGCAATCATCGGAGCAATTTTTGGTGCGTTTGGTGCAACATTAGGCTCATTAGCTGCATTTTTACCGGCTCAGCAATTGCTACAAACTATAGCAGGTTTATTTATGATTGCCTTGGGTCTCTATTTGGGTGGTTGGTGGTTTGGTTTGGCTAAAGTTGAACGTCTAGGTCAAGGTTTATGGAACAAAATAGCTCCGTTAGCATCAAAAATGACACCTGTTAAGCATTATCACCAGGCCTGGTTATATGGGTTAGTGTGGGGTTGGTTGCCTTGCGGACTTGTTTACAGTATGTTGATTATGGCAATGACAGCAGGCAGCGCTTTAAATGGAGCCGCTTTGATGCTTGCATTTGGTTTAGGTACCTTACCAAATTTACTGCTTATGGGTGTTTTTGCGTTTTACTTTACTCGTTTATCAAGAATGTTATGGGTTAAGCGCTTTGCAGGCTTTAGTGTCATTGTAATGGGAATTTGGCAGCTTTATTTAGCTTATAGTGTGAGTGTATAAGAGTTGTAGGGTTTTATACTTTCAGCGATAACTGTTCTGGTCAACTCCCACAGGACACTTTTCTTAAAGAATTTTCATAC
>JAUUDE010000070.1 GCA_030826915.1 Thiomicrospira sp. | reverse complement strand
CATAGGTGTGTTTAGAGTGTTTAAAATGACAAAAAATAATTAGGTAGGTTTCTTTTCAAGAGAGTATTGGTTTTTTGAAAACATCTTTATTAACTGTATTTTATAAAACACCGGTGCAGCTTTGCTGCCACCGAGTGCTTTAAGCTAAAACTGGTTTCCCATTTAGGGTTGGTTTTGTCACATGAAGTCTGCGTTCACCCCACATATCGTCTGCGTCGCGACTGAGAACGTCAGAATCATTAATTTTGTGAAGCCATATGTTTACAGCCTTGCGATCAAACCTAATGTCACTTGTCAGGTCTCCCATATCAGAAACTTTAGAGATGCTCATTGCTGAATCTGCACCTGAAACCTTATTGAAATTATCAACAAATTCGTTTATTGGCTGAATAATTTCATTCTTGAACTGAAAGTCGAAAATGTCATTTTTCCTCTTCAGTTCTTTTTCTTTAACTTGCTGTTCAGATAAGGCTTCTTCTGCCTTCAAATCTCTCGATATTTTCTTTTTCAAGATATTATCAATTGCTGATCTATGATCACCAACATTTTGAGAGGAATTGATTAGCTCTTGCCTTACTTCATCCCATGTTTTAAAACGCGCACTTGGCCTTTTTGCCATGAGTTTATTAACAACGGAGGATACTTTGGGAGAAATTTTGGCATTTACTGTATTTAGCGCTTTAGGTACTGAAGTTAGGTGTGCTTGTTCCCAATCATGAGGTGTACCGTAAGCGTGCCGTTAAACAGTGTGAGATTGTTAAGAAAGTAAGCGCGCACACTTTTAGATATTCGTTTGCGACACATTTGTTACAAACGGGTACAGATATTCGCACTATTCAAGCATTATTAGGACATGCTGATTTACAAACCACCATGATTTATACCCATGTTTTAAAACAAGGCGGGCAGGGGGTGGTGAGTCCGTTTGATTGTTTGTAAGTCTGTTATAATTTGCGGATTGTAAGAACTTATTTTTTAGGTTTGGTTTTTGAATTAATTTCGCTTTTGATTTTAAAACAACCAGGCCTGGTTGTTTGTAGGGGTAGCTATGGGTATTGCGTTTACTAAAATGCAGGGTTTAGGTAATGATTTTATGGTGGTGGATGCTATTCACCAAACCATAGAGTTTACTGAAGACAAAATTCGTCAGTGGTCGGACAGGCATTTTGGTATTGGTTTTGACCAGCTTTTGGTGGTGGAAAACGCCACGCAACCCGATGTGGATTTTCGTTATCGCATTTTTAATGCCGATGGTTCTGAGGTGCAGCAGTGCGGAAATGGCGCACGTTGTTTTGCTCGCTTTGTGTATGACAAAGGTCTAACCACAAAAACAGAAATTACCGTTGAAACCGCTTCTGGCGTGATTGTGCTTTATATTGAGGATTCGGGTTGGGTGCGTGTGAATATGGGAGCACCTAATTTTGAACCAAGTAGTTTGCCTTTTAATGTGCCTGCCCAGCAAGAAGAGTACGCCTTAAATGTATTAGGTGAAACCTTGTTAATTGGTGCGGTTTCTATGGGGAATCCGCATGCGGTCTTGCCTGTGGATGATATTACTTCTGCGCCAGTGGAAAAATTTGGTGCGGCGGTAGAATCTCATGCCAGTTTTCCAGAGCGAGTCAATGTTGGTTTTGCTCAAAAAGTAGACAGCAATCACATTCGTTTAAGAGTGTATGAGCGAGGTGCGGCAGAAACTTTAGCTTGTGGTACTGGGGCTTGTGCGGCTATGGCGGTGTTAAGACAGTGGCAGCAAGTTAAAGATGAAGTCACGGTGAGTTTGCCGGGTGGAGATTTATTGATTAAGTGGGATGGTAAGGCGGATTCGCCTGTGTGGATGAGTGGTCCAGCCATAACGGTTTTTGAGGGAGAAATTTAGCGTGAGCAACAGTGCAGTAACAGGGCCTTTAAGTCAAACTCATATTTCTGCTGAAGAGGTGGCTTCTTACTTAAATCATAACCCAACCTTTTTTCATGTGTTTCCAAATTTGCTCGATGAACTGAGCATTCCGCATCCAAAGTCTGGGCAGGCGGTCTCTTTGTTAGAGCGCCAAGTGTTTCAGTTGCGAGAGCAGAGAGATACCTTAAAAATAGAAGTAGATAACTTAATGGATATCGCTTCGGAAAACGGCCAGTTGTTCTATAAGGTTCAGCAGTTTACAAAGGCACTATTAGCCGCACAAACCGAGCAGGCCACGGTGACCGCCATTTATGACCAAATGCATAACTTGTTTGAAGTGGATGAGGTGGCAATGGTTTCTTGGGATGTGCCAATAACCAGTTTAGATGGTGTAAGCCAGCTGGGTGTAAGTCAGTCGTGGAGTGAAGCCTTAAAAACCTCATTAAAACTGCATACCCCGGTTTGTGGCCTGTTAGAAAATGATTGGCAAAAAGGGCTGTTTCATACTTCTGAAGCGATGCAGTCGGTGTGTTTGTTGCCACTAGGGGATGAAAACGTCTGGGGTGTATTGGCTTTAGGCAGTAAAACCGAGCGTTTTCACCCTGACTTAGGTACTTATTTTTTAAACATGATGGCTGAGCAAGTCAGTGCTCGCCTAAACCATCTCTTTGTTAAGTAGAGGTTTCATGTCATTAAACGCTTTAGAACACTTTATTAGACACTTACAAGCACAGAATAAATCTGTGCATACTGTGTCTAATTATCAAAGAGATATTGAAAGTTTTTTAGGGTTTTACTTGGCGGATGACGTTTCGGGCGACGAGGCTGAAGCAGATGAAGCATTAGCAATCAAAATATCCCAGTTTTCTGATTGGTCTATCATTGATGCACAAAGCATACGTGCGTTTTTGGCCTTTAGAGTTCAACATGGCATTAGTGCAAGAACACTAGGGCGACAGTTATCGGCCATTCGTTCATTTTACGATTACCTAATACTTAAAAATTTGGTGGGAAAAAATCCAGCCAAAGGGGTGAAAGCACCCAAACAGCCACAACCTTTGCCAAAAAGTGTGGATGTGGATTGGATGCAGAGATTGTTAGATCAACCCATAGAAACTTGGCAAGATACGCGTGATCAAGCGATGTTTGAACTGCTGTATTCTGCCGGTTTACGTGTATCTGAATGTGCGGAATTGGATATATCACCAGGCCTGGATGAAATGGATTCCGGTTGGGTGAGAGTTTTGGGTAAAGGCCAAAAGGAACGTTTAGCACCTGTAGGCTCTAAAGCGTTATTGGCGATAAAAAACTGGTTGGCGATTCGTAATGACTATGCCAAAGAAGATGAGCAAGCGGTGTTTGTCAATCAACGTGGAAATCGCTTAAGTGTACGTTCGATTCAAAATCAATTAGATAAAAGAACCATTAAAACAGGGTTGCCTACCAAAATGTCGCCACATAGATTACGACACGCTTGCGCAACCCATGTGTTGGAGTCGAGCGGGGATTTACGCGCCGTACAAGAAATTTTAGGCCACGCCAATTTATCGACAACTCAAATCTACACCAAATTAGACCTACAACATCTCGCGCAAGTATACGACCAAGCGCATCCTAGAGCTAAAAAAAAATAAATTCTTGATAAGGTGCTTTGTGCAAAATCAATTTTTTACCCAAAATAAAAGGCTTCAGCAAAAAAGGTATGATGTTTGCTCGTAGAATTTTAGGTTTTCCATTTGGCAGTGCCATAAACAAAGAATATAAAAAGCATATAACTAACGAGTGTTGAAATTGACAAAAAACTAGGGGTGGTGATGAGTGCAGTTGTAGGTAAAGTTATATCGGTTAGTGGTGTTCTGGTCAACTCCCACAGGACACTTTTCTTAAAGAATTTTCATACGCTACTGGTGACATATCACCATTAGCAGAATGAAGTCTTTCCAAGTTGTAGTATTTCATATACTCAGCCACATCTTT
>JAUUDE010000043.1 GCA_030826915.1 Thiomicrospira sp. | reverse complement strand
GAATAAATGGTGCAAAGTTCTTAGCGTAGAGAACGATTAAGCAATCTCGACTGTTCGAAGCTGAGCTTGCTCAGCAAGTTGCGAGATTGTTAGTGAACAGCTTAGAACTTGCCCATTTATGGAGTGGGGTGCCCTTTGTTTGCTTACTTTGTTTTGGGCAAGCAAACAAAGTAAGGGGAAGCCTAGTAGAAAATTTCAAGGCGAAGTCATTAAATTAAAAGGCTTCTCAACTTTTGTTTAATGTAAGATTAAATTGAAACCTATACAAATAACATAAAATTGTTGCACGAGCGGAAATTAGAGAAAAAGGTACTATCCTTTACGTTTGAAAGGCTCATTTTTTGTTATTGAAAGCTTTTTTAAAACGAATTACACAGCTAAAAGTTATGCCGTAGTATTGATATTATTTCCTAAATTGGCTGGTAAACCTTGAGTGCTAGGAACTTGTGGAAGCGATTCAATGAGTGCCATGGCATTTTGGGATTGTGTATCTAGTGCTTTTTTAAACATACTGATACTGGCTTGCTCTTGTGAATAGACTTGTTGCTGAGCTAATGCGACACTTACCGCGCCACTTGCTGAAGCACCTGAAAGATCCATGATCACTCCTTGAAAAAAATTTAACTCAACTAAGCTATCGACCTAATTTTCTGAAACTTTAGTGAACTAAGTAACACGCTTTTAAAAATTTTTCTAAATACAACACTTTTCAATTAATTATGACATTTCATTTCTTAATTCCTTGCGAAGTATCTCAACTCCTTGGCTGAGTGCGTGTAATTTAGCTCTGGCTATTTGACGAGGCAACGGCGCCATTCCACAATTTGTACTTGGATACAATTTGTCTACATTGACAAATGACAACGCCTGACGCAAAGTTTTGGCAACGGCTTCTGGGGTTTCAATATTATGAGAGGCTACATCTATTGCCCCCACCATAACCTTTTTACCACGTATCAATTCCATTAACTCCATTGGTACATTTGAATTTTGGTATTCCAATGAAATAATATCAATACTCGATTTTTGCAGGCTTGGAAAAGTTGTTTCATATTGTCGCCACTCACCCCCTAGCGTTTTTTTCCAATCCGTATTGGCTTTAATGCCGTAGCCATAACAAATATGCACAGCAGTTTCACACTTAAGCCCTTCAATCGCTCTTTCTAACGCAGCAATTCCCCAGTCATTTACTTCGTCAAAAAAAACATTAAAAGCAGGTTCGTCAAATTGAATGATATCAACACCAGCTTTTTCTAGTTCTTTTGCTTCTTGATTCAAAATTTTGGCAAATTCCCAAGCGAGCTGTTCTTTACTGTGATAATGCGCATCGTACAGAGTATCAATCATGGTCATTGGCCCTGGTAAACACCATTTAATCTGTCGATCTGTTTGTTGGCGTAAGAACTTTACATCTTCTGAGAATACTGATTTCTTTAAGCTAACATCGCCCACTACAGATGGTACACTTGCATCATAACGGTTGCGTATTCTTACCGTTTTACGTTTTTCAAAATCCACACCTTCTAAGTGTTCTATAAAGCTAGTTACAAAATGTTGACGAGTTTGTTCTCCATCACTAACAATATCAATATTTGCATTTAGCTGCTCTTGTAGAGTCACTCGCAGAGCATCTTGCTTGGCTTCGATAAGGGCATCGCCTTCTAGCTTCCATGGTGACCAAAGTGTTTCTGGTTCTGCTAACCAACTTGGTTTAGGCAAGCTACCTACAGTGGAAGTGGGTAAAATTATTTTCATTTTTTATCTCTTTTTTAAAGTCTAATTTAAGCGTACTGAGCTGACCATTTTGTAAGAACTTCTTGGTATGGTTTAATAAATTTCTCTTCTGCAAACTTTCCCTGTTCAATTGCGAGCTTGCTTCTTTCTTCTCTGTCATATACAACACGGGTGAGAGAATGGTCTTGATGCTGTAGGCTCGGTTGATAACATTCACCCGCAATCACATTGGCGTTATAAATCTCTGGACGATAAATTTTTTGAAATGTTTCCATTGTGCTTATTGTGCTAATCAATTCTAAATTCGTGTAATCTGTCAATAAGTCACCAAAAAAGTAAAAGGCTAAAGGAGCTACACTATTTTCAGGCATAAAATAACGCACATCTAAGCCCATTTTTTTGAAATATTGTTCCGTTAATGATGACTCATTTGGCTGATACTCAACACCTAACACAGGGTGTTTGTTTTCTGTTCGGTAGTAAGTTTTATTGTCCGAAACACTGAGGCATATAACAGGTAATTTTTTAAACAGCTTTTGATAGTTTTGAGAATGAATAAAATCTTGAAATAGCTTTCCATGAAGTTCGCCAAAACTATCTGGAACGCTAAAATGCTCTGCATTTTTATTATGATTTCGTAACACCACACTAAAATCATAGTCACGCACATATGACGAGAAATTATTACCAGCCAAACCTTCTATACGCTGGTTGGTTTTATGGTCCACAATTGTCGTTTTCAAGATTTCTATCGTTGGGAAAGTATTACCATTACCCTCTAAATCAATATCAACATGAATAATGTCTAGCTCTAATGAATAACGATCAAGTTTTGGATTGTCCCAAGATGCTAATGAATTAAAACGGTTGTTAACCATTTGTAAGGCATTGCGCAAATTTTGTTTACGCTCTTCACCCCTAGCCAAATTCGCAAAATTAGTAGTGATTCGAGTGTTGTCCGATGGTTGATAGTCCTCATCAAATGGGATAATTTTCAATGTATAAATAAAATTTTGGTTCATAGCGTAACTTCCTATTTTCGTTTCTAAAAAACCGCTTTTTTAGAATCCAATGTCTTTTTAAATCATTGATCAAAATAGTACGCCACTTTTAATATGAATAAAAATGACTTTATTTCACTTTAAAATGAATTTTATTCATATTTAAAATACATTAAAATCAGTACTAAATTCCGATGAGTACCAAATTTAACTCACACTCTCTTAACGGACACACTATGTTTGATGTAAAACACCTTAAAACAGTAGACGCTTTACAAAAGCAAGGTAGCTTGGTCAAAGCAGCTGAATATTTAAATATGACTCAGTCCGCGTTATCCCATCAAATTAAGCTTCTAGAGCAGCAGTTAGAAACAGAACTTTTTATACGTAGAACTCATCCAATCCAATTTACGCCTGCGGGTCAATTGATATTAGAGAGTGCCCGCGCAATTTTGCCACAATTTCAACAACTAGAAAGACAGCTCACCTCTATTAAACAAGGGGAAATAGGACGACTTTGGATTGGTGTTGATTGCCATACTTGTTTTGAATGGCTAATGCCCCTATTACGCCCTTATCAAGAACAGTGGCTTGGCGTAGATTTAGATATCGTACCCAGCTTTCATGAGTCACCCTTAGTAAAGCTATCTTCACAAGACCTCGATTTTGTTATTACTTCTGATCCAGAGCCTGTCAGTGGAATCGATTACACCGCTCTTTTTAGTTATGAATTAGTCGCAGTTTTTCCATTGGACCATTCACTATTAAAAAAAACCTATTTAAGCGCTGAAGATTTTACAAACCTCACTTTAATTATGTATCCCGTACCAGAAGAAAAATTGGATGTGTTTAAACAAGTCATACACCCCGCTAGAGCAAAGCCAGCTGCGATTTCTTATTCAGAATTAACAATTATGATGTTACAACGTGTTGAGGCTGGAAGAGGAGTCTGCGTGTTGCCAAAATGGTTAGTTAAAAAACAGGCGGATTATCACCATTTACCAATTCGCTCTATTGGTAAAGAAGGCTTGTGGAGTAAATTATACGCAGCAACACCCACAAGGCTCACTCAACAAGCCTATATGCAAGACATGATTAATTTAATTGCTGAACGGATGGAGTTATAACTCAAATATTTACCTTTTTCTTTGCACACAATAGTTTTCATAAAAACCGCTGTAAATATTTTAGGGGGTTAAGATAGTTTGTTTGAGCTATTCAGCAAATAAGACTTTCTTATCCACCTAATAAAAACCCTGTTTTGACTCGCCTAGCAAAAGGTTTGACAATGACCGGTAATATTGAATTTTTTAAGGCAATTATTTATGGAAATTACAGTTTGGGATGGCTGGCTCGCAGGTTTGGCGATGGGTTTATTTGTAATTATGCATTTCTGGTTAATTGGTAAGCCTGCTGGATGTTCTACTGGTTATGGGAATGTTTGTGGGTATTTATGTAAAAACATGAGCTATTACCACACTGGTGAATACAGCCAGCGCAACAATGCAAAGCTCTGGTTTTTGATTGGTATTCCATTAGGCGGTTTATTAAGCGCCTTATCTTCACCTGAACCATGGCAATTGAGCTTTGATATGGGTATGTATGATGCGGTTTTGCCGCAATCTGACGCCGCAAAAGCAATTTGGTTAATTTTTGGCGGCATGCTATTAGGTTTTGGCGCTCGTTTAGCTGGTGCTTGCACAACTGGCCACGCTTTAGTGGGTGGTGCAATGATGAACCCGCCAAGCCTATTGGCTGCGGCCGTATTTTTTATGAGTGCTTTTATTACCACTTGGCTTATATTTGAACTTTAAAGAGCTTAGCACCCAAATATCATTGATAAATGACAAATGAACTGAATGCAATATAAAACCTTGAATATAAAGAAAGACAAAAATGGAAAAAGACAAAAAAGAATCACATAAACTTCCCTTACACAAAAGCATGAAATTAACTATTATTTCTTTTGCTTACGCATATAGAACCAACATCTTAGGCTTGATAATGGGTACAACATTTGGTTTTTTAATGAGTCGTGCAGGCGCGACTACATTTGATTACCATGCTGAAATGTTTCTATTTATTGATATGCAACTCATGAAAGTGATTGTTACTGCGGTTGTTATCGCCATGATTGGTGTCTTTTTAATGAAAAAATACCATGTTCAAGCGGTTACAACGGGGATGGAAGTAGATTTTGTAAAAAAACCTTACCAACAAGGTTTGATTGCAGGCGCATTCTTGTTTGGTGTAGGCTGGGCAATGACCGCAGCTTGTCCTGGCACAGTACCCGCTATGCTTGGCGAAGGTAAAATTAGTGCCATATTTACGCTAACAGGCTTGCTCCTTGGCACAATGGCTTACGGAGTTTTACAAGGTTTTATTGCTAATAATGGCAGTTATGCCGATGCTTTTAAAGATTAAATTGAGCTAGGGCTTTGCTTGTTTTAAGCCCTTTACTCGTCTTTGTAACTTCAGCTATCTTGATATTCTCAATTAAGCACAGTAATCTGTAAAATACAATTCACAAGAAAATTTATCAATTTTCTATAAATTCCGTTTAATTTCATTATAATACCCTCTTTTTAAATTCTTAATACCTACTCAATCCTATTAGAATCTTATCTGGATTATTTAAGTCTAAGAAACCATTTGTAAAATAGAGAGCCATTTGATGACAACTCAACATATTCGCAATATCGCAATTATTGCCCACGTTGACCACGGTAAAACAACCTTGGTAGACCAATTATTAAAGCAATCTGGAACGTTGGATGAACGTAAGGATATGGGTGAGCGCATAATGGATTCCAACGATCTTGAAAAAGAGCGTGGAATCACAATCCTGTCAAAAAACACGGCGGTTAAGTGGAACGACTACCGTATCAATATTGTGGACACCCCAGGTCACGCCGATTTTGGTGGTGAAGTAGAACGTATCCTATCTATGGTTGACTCTGTTTTGCTATTGGTTGATTCGGTTGAGGGACCAATGCCTCAAACGCGTTTTGTAACAGAAAAAGCACTTGCCCAAGGTTTAAAGCCTATTGTTGTTATTAATAAAATTGACCGTCCTGGGGCACGACCAGATTGGGTACTAGACCAAACTTTTGATCTTTTTGATCGCTTAGGTGCAACCGATGAGCAGATGGATTTTGATGTTATCTATGCATCAGGTTTAAACGGTTTCTCTGGTTTTGATGAAGATGTTCGTGAAGGCGACATGGAACCAGTATTCCAAACAATCGTTGATAAAGTTTCTCCTCCAGACGTAGATCTTGGTGGTCCTTTCCAAGTTCAGTGTATCTCTCTGGATTATGATACTTATAAAGGTGTTATCGGAACTGGGCGTATCAAACGTGGTTCAGTACAGGTTGGTATGCCAGTACGTATCGTTGATGCTGAAGGTAATATCCGCAATGGTAAAATGGGAGAAATCTTTGGTTACCACGGTCTTGAGCGTATTAATGTAGATGAAGCACATGCCGGTGATATCATTGCGTTTGCTGGTTTTGATCCATTAAAAATCTCTGAAACCATTTGTGATCCTAACCACCCTGAAGCTTTGCCTGCTTTGACTATTGATGAACCAACAGTAAGTATGACATTCCAAGTTAACAACTCGCCTTTTGTTGGTAAAGAAGGTAAGCTATTAACCTCTCGTCAAATTCGCGAACGTTTAGACAAAGAACTACTGACTAACGTAGCTCTACGTGTTGAAGACACCGATGACGCTAACAAATTCCGTGTATCTGGTCGTGGTGAGCTTCACCTTTCTGTATTAATTGAAACCATGCGCCGTGAAGGCTTTGAGATGGGTATTTCTCGTCCAGAAGTAATCTTTCGTGAAATAGATGGTGAAATACAAGAACCTTATGAAACACTAACGGTTGATGTTCCTGAAGATGCTCAAGGAACAATTATGGAAGGCTTAGGTTTACGCAAAGCAGAAATGCAAGACATGGTTCCAGACGGACACGGTCGCGTGCGTATTGACTTTATTATCCCTTCACGTGGCTTAATCGGTTACCGTACTGAATTCATGACGGCAACGCAGGGGCAAGGTTTGATCTTCTCAAGCTTCTCTCATTACGGACCTAAGTTTGATGGTACTGTCGGTGAAAGAACACGTGGTGTATTGATTTCAATGGAAACAGGTAAAGCTTTAGCCTTCTCATTATTCAACCTTCAAGACCGCGGACGTTTATACGTTGGTCATGGTGAAGAAATTTATGAAGGTATGGTGATTGGTCTGCACAGCCGAGCGAATGACTTAACTGTTAACCCGATTAAAGGTAAACAATTAACCAACATGCGTGCCTCTGGTACAGATGAAGCCTTAACATTAACTCCTCCAATTCGTTTCTCACTTGAGCAAGCACTTGAATTTATTGATGATGATGAGCTAGTTGAAGTAACGCCAGAAAGCGTCCGTATCCGTAAGAAACTACTTACAGAAAACGAACGTAAACGTGCAGGACGTTCTAAGTAAGAGATAATTGCTTAGATTGAAAAGGCCTCTTATTTGAGGCCTTTTTTGTATAAGAAATTTGTTTAACTCGTCTCGCCTCTTCTTGTAAAAACATTTAAAAATGTTTGTTAATGGCATCAAAGAATGACCTAATTAAAAAATTGCACTTATTGCTTCAATCTGCGAAACTTTACATAACAAGCTTTTAATTTTTGTAGGACTAGCAGCACATGCTTCGTATAATTATTTTATTTGTTGTTGTTACTTTGATATCCAGCTGTAGCTCTTCAAAATCACCCACTCCTGAGAAAAAACACATAGATTTAATTATTTACAGCGGTATTACTATGGTGAGACCTTTAAATGAATTAATTAAAGAATTTGAAGCTAAAAATAAGGTAAACATCGAGCTAAAACAAGGCGCTTCGGGTTACCTTTATCAGGCAATTAAAACAGAGAAGAAAGGTGATATTTTCTTTCCTGGCTCTGACTCTTATCGCCTTAAAAATAAGCATGATAGCCTTTTAAAAGACCATGTATGAACTGGTTTAATTAGACAGGACACTTTAATAATGGACAATAATCCTAATTATTGAGGTGTTTATGACAAAACGAAAAAATAGAACGTATTCAGATGAATTCAAAAAAGAAGCGATTGCTTTAGTAAGCGAACAAGGAT
>JAUUDE010000086.1 GCA_030826915.1 Thiomicrospira sp. | reverse complement strand
AGTAACCTTCATCTAAAACTAGCTGAGCTGCTTCGCGTTTAAATTCTGTTGTGAATGATCGTCTTTGTCTTGTCATTGAACACCTCTTTTGGATGGAGTTTACCACCTAAAAAAGCGTTCGGGTTTATTAGACCACTACAAGAAGCAATGAAAACTGCAGAATCTTACCTTTCTGATAATAAAGGTTAGATGAAAAGGTCATTAACGTTTATTCTTTTTATGCCTAGCACGGCGTTGTTTTTTTAACTCTTCTCGTGCTTTCTTTTTCTCTTCTTTGAGTTTGCGTTGAATTTCAACTTGGCGCCACTCTTCTTTAATCATTTCGGGTGTTTCTAAAGACAAGTTTCCGATAGAGTTATCGCGGTATTCCATAATTAGAATACGTGAAACCTTATCTAAATCGACTCGTCCGCCGCCCCGTAAACAACCACGCTGACGTCCAATATCTTCTAATAACTCCATATCTGTTTCAGGTAATTCTTTTAGGTTAAAACGTGCTTTAAGTTCGTTAGGGTAAGCTTCAAGAAGATATTCGGCCGCATAAGAGGCAATATCAGGTAGTTCGTAAGCGGTCTCTTTGATTCCGCCTGTAATTGCTAAACGGTAACCACTGTTTTCATTTTCGATGTTTGGCCATAACATTCCTGGAGTATCGATAAGAGTGATGTTGTCTTCTAGTTTAATGCGTTGCTGATTTTTGGTTACGGCAGGCTCATTACCGGTTTTGGCAATAGTGCGTCCTGTAATACTGTTGATTAAGGTGGATTTACCGACATTTGGAATACCAATAATCAAAGCATGAATGGTTTTTACCGTATTGGCTTTTTCCGGTACCATTTTTTTTATCATGCTCAATAACTGCTCACGTTTATCCGCGTTTTGAGTGTTAAATGCAAGAGTCTTAACGCTAGACTCCTTTTCCATGTGAGTCTGCCAAATTTCAGTAATAGCAGGGTCGGCTAAATCGGTTTTACTAAGGATTTTAATGGTAGGTTTGTCTTGACGAATTTCTTCAATCAATGGGTTTTGGCTACTAAAAGGAATACGAGCATCTAGTACCTCAATAAATACATCGACCTGGTTAAATATTTCACGCACTTCTTTTTGAGCTTTGTGCATGTGGCCTGGATACCATTGTATTCCCATTGTTAAATCCTTAATTTTGCTTAATGAGAGGATTATAGCGTTTTACAGGTTTTAATGAGTTCAAATCTTAATGGATAAAATGGGTTGGTAAATTGATTCAGACAAGGGGAGTAGTCAGGGGGATAAAAAAGCTCATTAATACCTGGCAAATTTTAAAATTAATCAATAAGTACCATTGATTATTATTCAGGACTTGCTGTGGTTGGTTGAATTTCGATACCTGGAATTCCAATTGGTCCTGGTAAATCAGGAATTGAACAGGAGCTAATTACAAAAGTAATGGATAAAAATAGGGCTAAAGTGGCAAGTTGCTTCATATTGAAATCTCCAAATAGTTCATATTATAGGCTAATTATTTAGATTCACTAACTTCCTTTGTAAATTTGAAATGATAGATGCGTTAGAATAATGGCCTAAATTTTAGACATGAGAAAAGAGTATGGCAGGTTCATTGTTTGACCAATTAAAAAAATCCGGTTTAGTTGATGAAAAAAAGGCGAAAAAAGCCAAACAAGAACAGCATCAACAGAATAAAAAGAAGCGTGCGAATAAAACCAAAAAAGGCCAAGCGGTGGTCAGTGAGGCGGCTTTACTTGCTGCTCAAGCGGCTGAAGAGAAGGCGAAACGTGATCGTAAGTTAAACCTGGAACGTCAGCAACAACAGGCTAAAAAAGCAAAGTTAGCTGAGCTTCGTCAAATTATAGATACCAATAAAATCAATGATTATGATGGTGATATTGTTTATCACTTTGCAGATGGAAAACAGGTGAAAAGGCTTAATGTTAACTCAAAAATCCATAGAGGATTAGTGGTTGAAACAATTCGTATTGTACGTTTTGGTGGCAGTTATATACTGATTTCAAGCGAGGCGGCAGAAAAGGTAGAAAAACGTGATAAAGAGGCGTTAATTAAAATACCAGGTAATGATGATTCTATATCCAAAGAGGATCAAGATTACTACGCTCAATTTGAAATTCCAGACGACCTTGTTTGGTAGAAAAAAAGGAATAAGGACAAGAAAAGAGAGAGGGCTAAGAAAGAAAGTTCTTAGCCTTTGTTTTTGTTGCTTAAGAAAGGATATCTAGCAACTCTACATCAAAAACTAATGCAGAAAAAGGTGCAATTTTTCCACCAGATCCGGCTGAACCGTATGCAAGCTCTTGAGGGATGTATAAACGCCATTTAGAACCTTTAGGCATTAACTGTAATGCTTCAGTCCAACCTGGAATAACACGGTTTACAGGAAACTCAGCAGGTTGGCCGCGCTCAACTGAGCTATCAAATACGGTTCCATCAATTAATGTACCGTGATAGTGCGTTAACACCACTGAATCCACACCGGGTTTTTCACCATGACCTGCTTCAAGAATCTCATATTGAAGGCCTGAATCGGTTACAACAATCCCGTCTTTTTTAGCATTTTCCGCTAGAAATGCTTCACCTTGTGCACCAGCTACTTTAGCTTGTTCAGCGTGCTTAGCCTGCATGATTTCGTTGATTTCTTCAAAAGCTTTAGCAAACTGTTCTTGGCTAATTGGGCTTGCTGTACCTTCTAAAGAGTCGATAAGACCAGCGGCAACAGCTTGCGGGCTTACGCCTTCAAATGGATCCGCAGCAAGCTGGTCACCCATTTGACGACCAATTCCATAGCTCACGATTTCAGGAGTTGTTGTAAAGTTATTAGACATAATTAAAAATCCAGTTGATAAAAAAGAGAAATCATAGCATAAATGTTTGAAAGAACTGGCGACATTCATGGATTTGTCATAAAGCTTATATTCTTGTAAAAGTCTGAAATATACCGGCTGTTTACCTTTTTATTTTGTTTAAACCGAGAAAAGTAATTGATTTATATAATAAAGAGTCAAACATCGTTTAAAGTTATTCTGTAGTTATTGGATAGATTTTGGGGGGTACGATGGATTTTTCATCCATTAAATTAGACAATATAGAAAATGCATTTACAAATTTTTATCGTGTAATGATGGAATCAGAGCACTTTCGAGTGTTTTTTGATGGCCAAGAGCAAGTGAATGCTTTAATAAAGCTTCAGGCTGATAATTTCTATCAAAGTTTATTTATGTCTGATGAGGACTTTAAACAGAATTACATACTACTTGGTTTAATGCACGCCAAGATGCAATTACCTTTTGAAGATATGGTCTCTGCCTTAAGTATGGTGCGAGATAATTTGCTAAAAAACACGTCTATTGATGCAACTACAATCTATAACATTATTGAAAAAATGGAGCAGTATTTAGCCAAAGGTTATTTGGTTTTTCAATTTGAAGATGTTTTATCACAATTAGAATTGTCTATCAAAAATGTACAGGAGGCTTATTCAGAACAAGATCATGATGTTTTGATTAACTCTTTAATTTGGTTGAAGAATATTACCATCAGATTTCAATCAGAAGAATTACTGCAACATTCGGATATCTTAACCGCTGATTTATGCCCTTTAACACCTATGATTCAAAACTTAGAGGTAGAAGACGAATTAAAACAACGCATTATTATCTCTCACACTGAACAACATTCTTTAGCTTTGAGTATGGCCTTTTTCTTTAGAGAAGAGGATTATATGTTGGCAAATTTTATGTTTGCTAAGTTGTTTGCTATTACGGTTTCATTAAGTAATCAAATTGGTTTAGCGGTTTCCCATCAAGCGATTGAAGAACTCTATTACGATGCATTAACAGGCCTGCTACTTCGACACTCTCTAGAAAGTAAACTAAAAGATAGTTTTAGAAAGTCTGCACGTAAACAACAGATTGTGGCTATGATGATGCTTGACCTCGACCATTTTAAGAAAATTAATGATACTTGGGGGCATCAGGCAGGGGATAAGGTACTTGAAGCGCTAGGAAAACTCATACAACAAAATCAAAGAGAGCATGATGTTGCTTTTAGATATGGCGGTGAAGAATTTTTACTGTTTGTATCCAATATCTCAGAAGAGAATACTGTTAAAGTTGCAGAACGAATTCGAGCGCAAGTTGAAAAATTGGTTATTGAATGGGAAGGTGTAGCGATTCCATTAACCATGAGTATAGGTGCGTTAGTTATTGAACCTGAGAAATTAAATGATGCTTTAGAATCGTATATTGAGAAAGCCGATCAAAACTTGTATGAAGCAAAAGAGACAGGTCGAAATAAAGTTGTGATTTCAACTTATCAATCTGAATGATTTAGATTGAAATCAGATTGCTCCAATCGTTTACGACTTACGAAAGATTCTCGATAAGAAACGCACAAAAAGAAAAATCGCAGAAGCCATCCAGACGTAGACTATCCATCGAAAAAACTCATAAAAAGAGACAAACTGTCCCTCTAAATGTGAAAGCCCTTCCACGGTTAATTGACCATTTTCAGCATTAGAAAGCGCGATTAAAGCAACAATTAAAAAACTTGCCGCAATTAAAGCACCTAAGTAAAGAAAGATTTTTTGAAAAATATCCATAATTTATCCTGAGTTAATTTGGCAAAAATCGTAATGAATCATAAAGATAACAGGCCTGGTTATTTGCTAACTTAATAAGAGAAACTGGTTAATTCAAATAGAAGAATTAACCGTTTTTTAACCAGTATTGTTTATTGTTATTTAACTAATTGTGCCATTAAGAATTCCATAAAGCCATCCGCTTCAATATCTTGTGATTTTTCATCACGTCGATATTTATATTCAATCATGCCTTTATCTAAACCTCTTTCACCAATGACGATACGGTGTGGAATTCCGATTAAATCCATATCAGAGAACATGACGCCAGGACGCTCGCTACGGTCATCAAATAAAACTTCAATACCTTTTGCAATTAACTCATTATAAATCGCTTCAGCGGCCTCTTGAACTCGCGGCGACTTATGCATTTGCATTGGTACAATGCATACTTGGAAAGGTGCAATGCTTTCTGGCCAGATGATGCCGCGGTTATCATAATTTTGTTCAATCGCGGCGGCAACAACACGGGTTATACCTATGCCATAACAACCCATTTCTAGTATTTGTGAACGGCTGTTTTCATTTTGTACCGTTGCATTCAGAGCTGTTGAGTACTTATTACCAAGTTGGAAAATATGGCCTACTTCAATACCACGGCGAATTTCAATTTTACCTTTGCCGCAAGGGCTAAAGTCGCCTTTAACCACATTACGAATATCTGCAACCAAAGTAGGCGTTGCATCACGATCCCAGTTTGCACCAGTAAAGTGGAAACCATCTTTATTTGCTCCACAAACAAAATCACTCATGTGGGCGGCTGTACGGTCAACAATCACTGGAATTGTTAAGCCGACAGGGCCAATTGAACCAGCACCACAACCTGCGGCTGCAGCAATCTCTTCATCTTTTGCCATTTCAAAAGGTTCTGCCACTAAATCAAGCTTTTCTGCTTTGATTTCGTTTAAGTCATGGTCGCCACGCACCACTAAAGCCACAACTGGGTTTTCTTCAGTAGCACCTTTAACCAAAAGAGTTTTAATAATTTTCTTTTTCTTAAGCTGTAAAAAATCGCAGACTTCTTCAATAGAGTGTTTATTCGGTGTTGCAACTTCGGTTAATTCTTCGGTTGGCGTTCCACGCTCGCCATTTGGAGCGACGGCTTCTGCAAGTTCAACATTGGCGGCATAATCTGAACCGGTTGAAAAGGCAATATCATCTTCCCCTGAATCTGCTAATACATGAAACTCATGAGAAGCGTCACCACCAATTGAACCTGTATCTGCAAGGACAGGGCGGAAGTCTAAACCTAGACGAGTAAATATTCGATTGTATGCTTCAAACATCTCTTCATAGGTGCTTTGTAGGCTTTCTTTATCCATATGGAAAGAGTAGGCATCTTTCATAATAAATTCACGTGAACGCATTACTCCAAAACGAGGACGGATTTCATCACGGAATTTAGTTTGAATTTGGAAGAAGTTTGCAGGCAATTGCTTGTAGCTACGGATTTCTTTACGCACTAAATCTGTAATGATTTCTTCATGAGTTGGTCCAAGAGCAAAGTCACGAGCATGTCGGTCTTTAAAACGTAATAACTCAGGGCCATAATCCTGTGCACGGCCTGATTCTTCCCAAAGTTCCATAGGTTGAACCACAGGCATTAAGACTTCCTGAGCACCAGAACGACTCATCTCTTCACGAACAATCGCTTCTACTTTTCTTAAAACACGTACACCCAATGGTAACCAGTTGTATAAACCGCCGGCTAGTGAACGAATAATACCCGCACGAAGCATCAACTGATGGCTGATAACAACCGCATCAGAAGGGGTTTCACGAGTGGTTGAGATAAGTAAGTTTGAAGTTCTCATGATTGGCAATTACCTTGAAATTTTGAATCCATTAAATTGCGCGTATTTTATCATGCAATAGCCAGAGAGGTTTGAATTTAGATTGATTCAAATGAAAGTTAAATACTTGCTGAATTAGCAGGCCTGTGAGGCTCAGTTTTTAACCTGTAAAAGCTTCAGGGGAATTTAGATAATGTAATTCCTTGCTGGTACTGGTGCGACCTAAAATGGAATTACGATGTGGAAAACGACCGTATTTTGCAATGAGTGCTTTGTGGTGTTTGGCAAACGAAGGTTATCACTTAAACCAGCTTGACTGAATAGTTTTACCGATAAGTTTTGATCTTCAATAGATTCACTATGCATAAGTGGCACATATAAAAACATGAGCTTGTATTTTGCAATTTCTTTATCAAAACCCTGTTGAATGGCTTGTTTGGCAATTTCTATTGCTTTTGTTTCGGTTTGAAAGCTTTTGGCTAAGCCACGATACATATTTATTGGAAATCGGTCTAAGACAATTGCTAAGGCAAGGGAACCGTGCGCCGTTTGTAACCAGTTATCCAAAGCGTTATTACTCGCTTGTAACCAAATATTTTCAAAGCGCTGTTTAATTTCTTTATCTAACTTAGGGGTTGAATTGAACCAGTAGGGTTGAATACGGTCAGAAAACCAGAATTCTAAAATCTCTTCAGCGGTTGTAACTTGAACTGTATTCATACAGAGAAGTCCCGAAATTAGAAAAGTTTTTGTGTTTGTGAGTAAGTAGTATCTAGTCTACATTAGAGCTTAGGCTCTATGGGTTGCTTTTTTAAATATGTGAACCACAGTAGCCCAATGAAAATGAGCAATTGAGATGTACATAAGAGAACCAATTGCTACTCCTAAAACCATATTACCAATATAGAACGGTTTCCAAATCAGGGGGAAAACTTCGTCGAACCAAACCTGAGAGCCAATAGTTATGTGTGCAGAAGCTTCAAATAAATCAGGTGTACCAAGCATCCATGTACCAAAAACATAACCACCGTACCAAATAGGCCACATGGTTAAAGGGTTGGTAACCCAAGCTAGAGCAGTTGCTAAAGGAATGTTTGCCCTGAAATAATAGGCGAAAACTGAGCCTAAAATCATCTGAAATGGAACTGGTAACATCATGCAAAATGAGCCGATAAAACCAGCTCGAGCGAAAGAAATTCTATCGCCAGCCCAGTAGACACGGTCTTTGAATTTGGGAAAATATTTGTTCAAAAAAGCAGAGCGTTTTGTTACACGGCCAATTTGATGCATTTTGAGTTTAAGGTATCGTAGCATCTATTTATTATAGCAGAACCCATTTTAATAAAATCGGTACAGTTTATTTCAAAGGTGCAGATAGAACTTTAAGTGATTTAATTGTTCTAGGTGCTTAGTTTTGCACTTTTTTAAAGAGTACTTTAAATATTCGCCAAAGCATTTACCGAAATGAAACTAGGTTATCACTTTAGGTTTTAAAGTATAAATCTTAAAAGGTTAGTAAATCTTCGGTGCTCCTGAATAAAATTTACCTTTTATATCAATTATTTTTTGTAGCAATTTTTTCATGCGTATTTTTCGTTTAAAATTTAAAGCCTTTAAGTAGAGAGTCTTTAAGTTTGTCTTCAACTTGTTTTTTTGCTTTGTTAACGACTTCTTCTTTTTTCTTTTCAATTTCAGCTTTGGCTTTTTGTGAAACCAAAGATTCTAAATCTAAAGAGATACTTGGATCCATTAAATTACCTTTAAGCTTAACTGGAATGGTTAAACCGTTTAGATCTTTAAGGTCTTCACCGCCTTGACCTTTATCAGAAGCTACGATTTTTGTTTGGACTAGATAGTTTAGTTTTTCTTTAGGTAAATCAACGGTTCCGCTCCCGTTTATACGCATAAATGGTGCTTGGGCAGCAAGTTTTTTGGTTGTTACAATCCCATTTTTAATGGTGACTTGAGCAACCAGTGAACTAAAGTCTGTTTTAGCCTCTTTATCGGTTGTTGTTGTAGATGTGCCGCCAATTTTAGCTTTAGCATCACGAATTATCTGGGCAAGATTAAAACCTTTAACTGCACCGTCTTTTAAATCAACAGCGGCATTACCATTCAGGTTTTTCTTAAATTCAGAGACGCGTTCACCAGCTGTTGCAATATCAGCATTCATCATTCCTTTACCACTTAAAATATCGGTATCCGCTACCGCAACTAGTAATTCACCAATTGGTAGGTTTTTGGTATTGGTTTTAACGCTGTATTTTGGCACTTTTCCACGCACATCTAAACCTGCATTCACCAAGATGTTGGTTTTGAATATATTGGCTTTTAATGGGTTGATTTGAATATTTCCATTGGCAGACTTAGTGGTCATAACAATATTGGTGGGTTTGAGCTTATCATATGTCGCGCTTCCTACATTGATTGTTCCGTTCATAGTAAGTTTGCGCAATAGCTCAACAGGAAGTTCGATTTTAGTATCTTCTTCAGCCGTGCTAGTTGGTGTTGCCGTTTGCTCTTGTTTTGGAGGAAGGTAACGATTGATATTGATTTTATCTAGCGCTAAATCGTAAGAGATATTTGGAGCGTCAAACTGACTTATCGCAGCCTTACCAGTTAGTTTGCTGTCATCTAATTTTAAATTAAGGTTTGAGACCTTAAACGCTTGAGTTTTACTAACAAATTGCACACCTAAAGAGGCTGCAAACTTTGTCAAGGTGGTATTGTCTGACATGGCTGGCAGATCAACTTTTAACTGCTTCATTAAGTTTCTTAGGTTGGTTTCTGCAATATTTAGGTTTGCATTAACGATGGCATCACTTTTGATTTGGCTTGCTTCAATATTACCGGTTACATTCAAGTCTACTGCCTGTAGCGATAAATTTAGCAGTTTGGCAGTTTGTGCCGTTAAATCGATGTCTGCTTCGGTGTCTAATTTAATGGAGGCCTTGCCAGTTGGGATGGCATCACCAGCAATATCAGCGTTAAGTGCAATTTGTTTGGCTTTGAAGCTTTGTGTTTGCATATCTCCAGAGAATTCGCTTAATTTCAAATTGCCTTTAATGGTTTGCAAAGGAAAGTCTTTACCACCATCAATGTCATAAGAAACAGCGAGTTCAGGCAATGATAGACTGTTGTTTTCAATGCTGAAAGTTGGAAGTTCAATTTTAGTTACCGCTTTGTTAACCGGGATGCCTTTACCTGTCGTGGTATTAATGACATTCAGTTTACGAATAGCATACTCACCATTTTTATCTAATTTAGCTTCTAAATTTATGGCTAGTTCTGTATTAATGTCTGGGTTGTTGACTTTGGTTTCGGCAGAAAAAGCGATGAAAAAGAATTCCCCAAAAGTAATCGCGCCACTGCTGAAGGTAACATTTTTTAAGGTAACATCTTGTTTTGCTTGAGCATCTTTCCAAAGAATTTGACCATTTTGGATATCAATACCGCCAAAGTTTAGGCCTGCCAATTTATCCATTGGGTTTTCATTTTCGTTAACCTCTTCGCCATCCGATTTTTTGTCTTTAGATTTAGCAAAATCATCCCAGTTGTTGTTGCCTTTGGCATCACGCTCTAAGTTTAGTGATAAACCATGTAAAGTTAAGGTATCAACTTCTAACTTTTGCGATAGAAGAGGCAAGATGGATGCGCCAACTTGAACTTTGTCGACCTTAATAAAAGGTGAATTGCTAAATCCTTCTGCATTACTCAATGATGCAGATTCCAAGTTAATGCCTAAATGAGGGAAGAAGGAAAGGCTCATAGATTGAATGGTTAAATCACGACCAGTTTGTTCTTTAACAACGTTGGTAATTTCATCTCTATAGTCATTTGGATCAACGACGGCAATTATAGCACCTACAGCGATAACCACTACGGCAACTAAGCCAAGAAGAACTTTAAGAATTAAACCAAACGCTTTCATTTTCTACTCGATCGTAATTTTACGGACGTTTTGGAATAATGGTAACAGATGACAGAAAATAATAAATATTTAGTTAGTTAGTTTTGAACATAAATAAAATGAATTCAATGCGAGCAACCAATGCGGAATTGTGGTGTAAGAATGCATGGTCGAAGGAAGTATGCATTCTTGAGTTTTAGAATAATTTGCTAAGGCTTTTTAATCCATTTACTGTCTATTTTTATGTAGTTGCCGTGAGCGGTTTTTGTGATTGCTTTTTTGCCTGCTAAAACTTCAATTTCTTGTAGGCTTAGGTTGTGGGTTTGTGTCATTTTTTGGTATTGAGCATTTCGGGCTTGGTTAATCAACTCAACAATTTCTTTAGCACCGTTTTTATCCTTAATAACACCAAGGTAGCCATTTGGTTGCTCCCCAACTAAGCCTTGGCTTTTAACCGAACTAAGCTGAGACATAGCGTCTGATAAACTCATCGCCCAAACATTGGCTGATAAAGTTAACAATAAAGAAAAAATAATGAGTTTTAGTGGTTTTAATATAGTCATGGTCACGCTCCCTAAAATAAGCCGCTAGATTCACTAAACATATTGTCGAGCTGTTTATCAATTTTAATTAGAATCTCATGCTGAATTTTGACATTTAAATTGATGTTAATTGGTTCATTTGGTAAAGCCACTTGAACAGATGGCGTACAGCCTGAAAGTAAGCCAATGCAAAATGAGAACACAGCAATGTATAAGCCAATTTGTTTTAGATTTTGAAGGCAAAACACACTGTTTGATTGCCGAATATTGATAGAATTCGCCATGGTTAGTTTGTTTGTATTGGAAGACATTGGTTTGACTCCGATTTGAAAGGTCTCTAAGTTTTAGTTTATCAAAGTTTAAATCAAATAGTTTGTGGATAAGGTTTTTTCCATACTTAAGTCATTTTTTCTAACTGAATTGTCTAGGAATTGAGGTTCTGATTTATTTTTGAAGTTTTTCTTGAATGCGTTTTTTTATTGTTTCACTTACCTGGTTACTGATTTGCATACTGGTAATGAGAGCCGGTAAATCCTCTTCTAACTGAATATTAAAATGGACTTGGCGTCCATCTTCCACCGCCGGGTTGCTTCCCCTCAGTTTTAGATTTAGGTGTATTTTTTTATCCTCTCCATAGGTGACATTGCTACTAAGCAAAGAGTAGTGAAAATCTTCAAGTACATTTAAAACAAGGGTCATGCTTTGGTGGGTTTGTTTTAAACCCTGTGAAGTTGGTTGGTATTTGAGTAGGCCACCATTGACTTGTGATTTTAAGTGCCCGTTTGGAATGGCAATAGCAGGCTCTTTTTTTAAATCAACCTTGAAAGGCAGTTCACCATCGACCAGGCCTCTACCTTGAATGTCCGCAGAGGGGTATTGTTGTAGTAGTTTGTTTAGGTCTATATTGGTGAGCTGTAGCTTACTTGCAAAAGGTTTGCTTAAATCAATGGTTTGTGGGGCTAACCAAGCTTGGCCAGTAAACAGCTCTGACTTGGCAGTTTTAAGGTTAATAATTCCTGTATATAGATTTTTTAGGGTGGTTTGGTAGTCGCCAATAACGCTAATAGGTCCAATAATCACGCCATGATTTAACTGTAAAGCTTCGAGTTTCTGAGCGGAAATAGATAATTTGCTCTTATTAAGGTTTAGAGCGATTTTACTATCGAGTTGATTAAGGGTAGTTTCATTGTATATACCGCTAATTCCTTTTGTTGTAATTGTGGTATGAGAGTCTATATTGTTAAAGATACTGGTCTCAGAATTCAGTGAACCTAAATTAATTTTAGTGCGACTTTTGGCTTGTAAAGAACCACTTCCAAGAGTGAGAAGTTTTGGCCAGTTTTTAAAGGTGTTTTGTAAACTATTTCCAGCTAAGAAATAGATAGGTGGCACCTCCCAATCTCCTGCCAGTTGATTTGGTGTGTAAAAGAGGTTGTGAAATACTACGAAGCCCGATTTGTTAGAAACGCGACCCTGTAAATTTAACTGCTTTACAGTTTTGAGAGAGGGTAATAATTCACCTTGAACCTGCCCGAACAGTTTCCAAGACTGGGGTATTAAGTTCGCTTGAATGAGTTTGCTAGCATTTAGTTTGTATTGAGTATCAAATTTATAGTTAAGTAGGGCTTGTAGTGCGGTTTTTTTAGGATTAAAAATTGGCTTGATGTTCAACGCTTTTAAGTTTAATGAAACATTTTCTGCTTCTGCTAATTTATGACTTACTGAACCTGTAAAGCTTAAGCTTTTCCCCTTTGCATTCAATATTTGAGTGTTGCTCTCTGACTGCTTGGTTTTCTCTGAATTAGATTGACCAGACAGCTTTAAATCTTGCCAATTGATGACGCCATTTTTAATGGTGAAATCCTTTCCTTTAAATAGCGCTTTTATTTGTCCTTTTGTAGAAAAAACATGCCATTTATCCGCTTGTATATTGCCATTTAAATTAAAGTTGAGTCTTGCGTTTTGAATAGTGTTGGTTTCATTCAGTTTAATAGCAGGGCTTTTCAGATTAATTTGAGCGTCAAGAAGGTGAAATGTAATTTTATCCTGAAAGTCGAATTCACCTTTAATGTAGGCTTTGGACTGAAGAGCATTCAAAAACGCCTGTTTATTTGATTGTTTTTCCTCATTTTTTGGAATGTTACCAGGCCTGGTCGTTAATGTAATATCAATAGGTATTTTGGGTGTGTTTTTTATATCTAAAGAGAGATTGGTTAACTTACGTTTAGTTATATCTTTACTGATAAGCTTAAAATCAATTGGGTCTGTTTTTACATTATATTTAGCCATTTGTATAGCGATGTTTGAAGAGGGTGAAAGCGCAAATTGACCAGATGCATTTAACTGGTAATCTTCCATAAAACCATGTTTGAGATTTGTGCCAATTGAGCTCTCTCCTGAAATAGTTCCAATATCATTAATTGAGACTGGGTTTGGGATATTGGCATCTAACTTGGTATTTATATCTGTGTTCTGTAATAAGGTTGCCCATAAGTTTTGATTATCCTCAGTTTGTTTAAGGTTAGCTAAGTTCATCGTAGATTTAAGGACGAAATCAATTTTGGGTAAAGCACGAGTTGTTGATTGAAATGTTGTAGAGCTTGATTGAATGGGGAAATTTGTTCCACTCCATTTAATGTAGCGTTGATTGAGTTTTGTTAGTGTTTCTTCAAGACTGAATGGCGTTTTTATTTCGGGCCGTGCAGAATTTGAAAATGTGGCGAGCATAATTTCGCTTGTTAATAATTGAGTGTGGTTTTCAAACTCTGGAAGTTGATTGAGATTTTTTAGCCTAAACAGAGATACAGTTTGATTGTTTGTTTCTTGTATAAGATGAATATCGCTATCTATATTCGTTAACTGAAGCCCGTTTTTATGCTGATTCGCTGCCAAATCTAAAGTAGCGAGGAGCTTTAAGCCTGGAAGTGAATCATCATAGGCATGTAATTTAGTCTGTGCGCTGACAGATTCATAACCTGTTTTATATTGCCAAGTTAATCGACCTTTTGCTTTGCAAATCTCTGTAGCCAGGTCTTTTGAAGTAGTAGCTTGATTTGCACAAGGTTGAGAGTATTGAATGCTTTCAATTTCAAGCTTGTTTGGAATATTTGCCAATAGAATCGATAATTGATTGTTTTGAGGTAGGGGTTGTTCTAAAAATTGAATAATGGATTTTAGGTGAGTAATCGCGCTTTGACTTGGTTGATTGTTGTCGGTTGGTTTAAATAGAAAGCCCTGTTTATTCTTTATAGATAGTTGGCCAATTTTAAGGTGTTGGATATAAGGTTTGTTTTCTGAAAAGTCCAAATTAATATCAATATTTTCTAACTTCACCTCAAACTGATTGTTATAAGTAAAGTTGAAGGATTCAAAACGAGTGACGTCAGATGAAAGGTTACCAATACGCCAATCAATTGCCGTGAGTTTGTTTTTGTTTAAGTTTTGAGTGATTAATGTCTGAAGCAAAAAATATAATAAAAATATAATAACCAGAAGGATACTGGAAAAAATACCAAATGCCTTTAGCCTCTTCATCGAATACTCTTTTAATGGTTTATTGTGTAAATTACTATTTAGTCGACTATTTAGAATAAGTCAACAAAAGTCATTTTCCTTTGCTTTTACAACGTTCAACGGCACTCCAATAGGCTTTATTTGCATTTGGGTTGTTGGTTTTATTATCCCAAAGGGGCTGTGCCAGTTTTCCTTCAACTGCGTTGGAGTTCTTATGTTATCTAGATAGCATTTCAAAATTCTGCCTTGTTGAGGAAAAGCTGGCTTTGCCATAATTTAAACTAGTTGTTCAGGGTCGACTAAATAATAATTTAGAAGCTTTAGCATACCTATAATTTGAATAAAGGTCTATTGCATAAAATAGGACTTTGACTCTTGTTTCAAATAGGCTGTTTATTCAGTATGATAACAGACGTATTTGTCTGTTTTGTCGCAATGACAGGCATATTGAACAGTTATTCTTTCTTAATAAGATTAAAAAGAGTTGTTATGGATTCCATAGAAACCCAGCAATGGACGCAAAGATATTCTGATTTTTTACAATCTTTGGCATCAAGACCTGCCCGCATTGTTTACCAACGAGATAGAGCTCGTGTTATTCACTCCGCTTCATTTAGACGTTTGCAAGCCAAAACACAAATTTTTGGTTTAAGTGAATCTGATTTTTACCGCACTCGTTTAACCCACTCTATGGAGGTGGCACAAATTGGATCAGGCCTGGTAGAACAGCTTATTACAGTGGGTACGGATGAGCAGGGTGATGATGCGGATTATATTGAGTGGTTGCCATCTTTTTATTTAATAGAGGCCATTTGTTTAGCGCATGATTTAGGACATCCGCCTTTTGGGCATGGCGGCGAAGTGGCTTTGAATTATATGATGCGCCACTATGGCGGTTTTGAAGGCAATGCTCAAACCTTAAGAATTCTAGCAAAACTAGGAGAATACACTCCTGAGAATGGATTGGATTTATCTCGAAGAACGGCTTTAGGAGTGATGAAATATCCTGCTATCTATAATGATGTGATTGCCGCCAATACAACCTATTTAGCTCAGCTGCAAGAGCAACAAGTTGATGACTTTAGAACTCTACAAATGAATCGCTGGGCACCACCAAAAAGTTTATACCTTGAAGAAAAAGCGCTTTTTGACTGGGTACTTACACCATTTTCAAGTAATGATAAGTTACGTTTTACGCAGCTGGCAGACTGTAAAGACTGCCATAGACAAACCCAATACAAAGCACTAGATACCACCATTATGGAGCTGGCAGACGATATTGCGTACGGTATTCATGATTTAGAAGATGCCATTGCAATGAAAATGGTATCACGTGAAATCTGGCAGGCAGAGGTTATGGAACACCCAGACTTTAAACAATTCGCTTTATGGGATGATGAAATGACTAATCGTCTATTCAGTGATTCTTCAAGAGGGCGCAAACATGCGGTAAGCAAAATTGTTGGGATTATGGTCGAATCTATTTATATGGATGAAAATGACGAATTTGAACACCCTTTGTTGCGATATCAAGCACGCCTTAAAGAGGGCGAAACAGCCGTTTTAGAATTGCTCAAACGTTTTGTATTTAAAAATGTGATTACTATCCCAGAAGTTAAACAAATGGAATACAAAGGTCAATTGATTGTTTTAGAGCTGTTTAAATCTTTAAGAGCAAACCCCAGTGCGTTATTACCATCAAATGCGTACGAAAAATATAAGCTCGCAGAAAACGAACAAGCGCAACAACGTGTCATATCAGATTACATAGCGGGTATGACCAATACTTATGCATCAAGGCTATATGAAAAGCTATTTACCCCAACGCAAGGCTCTATTTTTGATCGGTTATAAATTTAAGTCATATATGAAGGCGCATGAAAACTATTTAGGAAGGTAGTATTTACGTGCAATAAAAGGCTTAATTTCGGTTGTGTTCATTTGATGGGGTGATTTTACTTTAGATAAATTTAAATTGGTGGCTGAATTTAGTCTAGACTGTAATTGCTCTATTGCCCATTCAATGTGTTCATCCACCAAGTCGTTTATTTTTCCTAATTTTTCTGATAACGAATGAATGTATATTTGAGTCTGTAAAGGCTCAGCCTGAATATTTCCAATAGAAATTGCAATGTTTCTGTTCCATTGGGCATAGCCAATACGTCTAATGGGAGAGCCTTCCAGTTTTTTTAAGAATTCTTCTTCTGTCCATTTCCATAAATCTAAAAGGGAGGCAGAGTCTAAATCTCTATTGCTTTTTAAAGCACTCTCTTTGGTTGCTACGGTAAATTTATTCCATGGACAGACAAGTTGGCAGTCATCACAGCCATAGATGCGGTTGCCAATCATAGGGCGTAATTCTTTGGCAATTGAGCCTTTATATTCAATGGTTAAATAAGAGATGCACTTTCTAGAGTCAATAATGGAATTATCAATAATTGCCTGTGTTGGACACTCTTGAATGCAAGCCTTACAAGGACCGCAGCCTTGTTTATGAACTTCATTATCTGTGGGCAGTTTTAAATTAGTATAGATTTCACCTAAAAAGAACCAAGAGCCAGCTCGGGGGTGAATGATGAGACTATTTTTACCAATAAAACCTAATCCAGCCTTTTCTGCAATCGGGCGCTCTAAGACTGGAGCACTGTCAGTAAAGGCTCTATAAGTAAAGTCATCTGAAACTTCAGCAATCTTATTGGCTAAAGTCTGAAGACGTTTACGAATGAGTTTGTGATAATCTTTACCTAATGCATAACGTGAAATATAGGCATTTTCTGGAGTATGGAGCTGTTGGCTGGCTTGTGAAGAGGTAACGTCAAAATAGTTCATGCGAACACTAATAATGCTGAGTGTACCAGGCTCGAGTTCATTGGGTCGAGTGCGTTTAGTGCCATGCCGTGTCATATACTCCATATCACCATGAAAATTTTCGCCTATCCAGTTAAAATACTGGGTTTCATACTCCGATAAGTCTGTATCAGAGATGCCTACATCTGCAAAACCGAGTTCTTTTCCCCATTCTTTGATATGGGAAAGCAATATTTCAGGAGAAATATTGGCTGGGTGAGTACTGATAGGTTCATTTTTCATGCGTAATAGTGTAACAAACTTGAAACCAAGCGTACAAAGGTCTCATGTCGCATAATATCGGACTCTAAGCAAAAATGAAATGTCGGGTAATCGACACCAAAATAAACTATATAAAGGATTCAAATGTCGCTGTTAACAACAGAAATTAAACTGCTTGACGAGTCACAAACTATTGATTTTTCAGGGGTTGTAGCTAGGTTGGTTGCGAATGTTAACGGTTTTGAAAAAGGCTTAATCTTTTATTTAAATGGCGACCTAGGTGCAGGAAAATCTTTTTTCTCAAGAGCATTTGTTCAGCACTTTATTCCAGGGCAAAAAGTGAAAAGTCCTACCTATACTATCGTTGAAAGTTACAATTTTTCTATAAATGCGATACATCATCTTGATTTATATAGACTTTGCGATCCAGAAGAGTTAGAGTACTTAGCTATAAGGGATTTATTTAAAGAAAATTTTATCGCTTTAATTGAGTGGCCTCAAAAAGGTGCTCCAATTCTACCGACTGCGGATGTTGAATTTGAGTTTCAATATGAGTCAGTAGGGCGTACTGTAAAGGTGACAGCCATTTCAGAAAAAGGTAAATCTCTTGTTGCACAAATCTTAGCTACTTATAAAACTGTATAAGTGTTAATTGGTATAAAAATGGACACTTAAAAGTGGCACGATGTTTGTTAATTGTATTTATGAAAAAGAAACGATAAAAGGCTAACTAAATGAAATCTCAGGGTTTTACTAAAGATACAGTCTCTTTTGTATTGGGTGCATTCTTTTTGTTTTGGATGCAAAGTGTTATTGCTAGTGGACAGTTATCAAGCATGCGTATTGGTCAGGCTGTTGATAAAACCCGAGTGGTTTTTGATTTGAAACAGCCTCAGACTTACCAAATTTCACGCCTTAATAACCCTTCTCGTTTGGTGGTTGATTTTTTCAATACCAATAATGGACTCACATTTAAAAATAAACACATTACGGATTCTCGCCTTTTTAAAATCAGAGTGTCGGATGCTAAGAAAAGAGTGAGAGTCGTTCTAGATTTACATAAAACACCCGAATATAAGACATTTGTTTTGGGACAAGGTTCAAAAATTAACCAGCGTTTAGTTGTTGATTTAATGGATAAAAAAGCGGTTGACAACAATCAGTCGATTACTAAAAGCATAAAAGCTAAAAAAGCCGAAAAAGTAAATATTGCTAAAAAGTCAGTGATTAAACAAGTTAAAAAGGTTGTCAAAAAATCTGTTTCTAAACCAGATTTGGCTAAGCAGAAGTTTCAAGCTTCGCGTTCAATCTCGAATGAAAAAACAAAACAATCATCTAAACGTCTAGCAAAGACTCAAAGTAAACCTGTTAAAAATCCAACGTCTGTTGCTGTAGCTCAAAATACCACTGTAAAAACTAAAACCACTAAACCTGCTAAAGCCGTTGCCAAGAAAGTTTCAAAGCCAAAATCCTCCGTTAATCAATCGAAGAGTAAAGAGGGTTCAACATTACTTGTGACAAGCTCTAACGGCAATCCATTGGTGGAAATGAAAAAAGTAAAAACTGCTCATAAGTCTGTAGTAAAAACAAGTACACAGGAAATGCTAAACAAAGGCAGTGATATTTTTACACAAACGCACGATTTCGTAATTGCGATTGATGCAGGACATGGTGGAAAAGATACTGGAGCCATTGGCCACAACCATATATATGAAAAGGTGGCTACTTTAAATATGGCGAAAGAGTTAAAAAAAGTGATTGATCGTCAACCAGGCATGCACGCGGTTTTAACTCGTGACAAGGATGTCTTTATACCTCTTTCTAAACGTGTGGAAATTGCCAAACAAAAAAATGCTGACTTGTTTATTTCTATTCATGCTGATGCTTTCCATGATCACTCTGTAAGAGGTGGTTCTGTTTATGTTTTATCTGAACGTGGAGCGAGCAGTACAATGGCAAAGTTGTTGGCTAAAAGTGAAAATGCCGCTTTGCAAGAAGTAAGCTTAAATGGTTTAGATGATGATGTGGCTTTTGCTTTAAGTGACTTATCAAGAGATGCAACCGTAAAAGAGAGCCGTAAATTAGCGTCAACGGTTTTGAGCGAGATGCGGAAAAAAGTCAAAATGCATAAAAAATCGGTTCAGTCTGCTGGTTTTGCCGTATTGAAATCGATTGATATGCCATCATTATTGATTGAAACCGCGTTTATTTCAAATCCGCATGAAGCGCGTAATTTAATGAATAAATCTTTTCAAAAGAAAATGGCTGGTGCGATTGTCGAGGGTTTAGCACAATATGCTAAGCAGAAGGTTAAAAAGCCTCGCTGGGGAGATACTTTGTATGTTCACTACAAAGTACAAAGAGGGGACACACTTTCACAAATTGCCGCTAACTACCAAGTGACAACATTAGCACTTAAAAAGTTAAATAATATTAAAAATGCCAACTCTTTATTTGTAGGTAAAAAATTAAAAATCCCTGTCTCTGAGAAGTATTTGGCAACACTTGGCTAACTGACAAACTTGAAAGTTAAAAAGATTTAAAGGAGCAATTTTGCTCCTTTTTCTTATTTACAGGTTTGATAAAGGACTGACTGTACAGGGGAAAGCAAAGTTTTTAGAGTGCGATGCTTAGTGTAATTTAGTTAAAAGTCTTGAAGCCTAATTCAGTTATAACACCATCGAGAGGAACATCCCAGGGCTCTTTTGGCAAAGGTTCAGTGGTTTTCTGGCATTGATGTGCCCAACCAATGAGTTTGGTCTGATTGGCTTTTGTTTCTAATTTTAATGCAAAAGTTCTGTCGTAATAACCGCCACCCATTCCCAGACGATTTCCATTGCGATCAAAACCTACAAGCGGCATAAAAACCCAGTCCATCTTTTCTCCAGAAAGGTGTTCGCTGTGCGGTGCATAGGGCTCTTTAATGCCAAATTGATTGCTTTGCATCTCACTTTGTTTTGTATAACGTACAAAAGCCATATGCCAATCATCTCGTGTTTCTAATACAGGCAGATAAACTTCATGTTCTGTTTCATTCCATAAGAATTGAATGGCTTTATCTGTTGAGAGTTCGGAATCTTGAGCGAGATATAGAGCAATTTTTTGTGGTGTTTGAAAGCTAACTGAAGATTGTAAAAGCTTTTTGAATTGGATAAACGCTTGCTCAGCATTATTGCTTTGTTTAGAGGGAGTTAAAGCATTACGTTTTTGTCTGAGATGTTTGCGAATGTCTGCAGGATTCATAAAGAAAAGGTTCTTAAAAAGAAAAAGCACTGACCACCAAACTAAAAGCCCTAGACCGAGAGAGTCCAGGTGGCAGTCTCCACAAGAAATTTAGGCTTCTCGGGTTAGCAAAGCTAACGAGATGCTCACCATTTCAAGTATCTGACCCCAATATTGTAATTATCGGAACGGGGTTTATGTCTGGTAATCAAGTGCCGTAGGTTCATTATAACAAAAACACATAGGCTGAATGCTTGAAGAGCGAAGTTTTTTAATTATTAATTTTTATTGTTAAAACAAAAAATAATTAATGTAAGACATTCGTTATTCGAAACGGCAAAAATACACGGAAGGCTTGGCTAGTAGATGAAGGTTGCTATGATTAATTTGAGGTTTGTTCAGTTGTGTTATCGGAAGCAACTTGGTTAATGACATTATCCAACTGATCTTCTAGTCTTAAGCTGTATTGTGTTGTGTCTTCTTTAAGTTGAAGGTAATCAAAACACAAGTTTAGCGCCACCATTAAGACTTTACTCTCGCCTTTTAAACCGGGAACCTGATCAAGTTTATCTTCTAAAAGAGTTGCAGCTTCAATTAACTTGTCACGCTCGTGAGGTTCGCAAGGAATTTCAAAAGTATGATTCATTAATGTTAGTGTTAGCACAAGAAGACTCCTGGTCTGTTGTTTAGTGGCGTTCTCTCAGACGGTGTTGCTTATTTTGAATAAGCTTCATCTGTTTTAATTGTGATATTATTCCCCAATCAATCAAGTTTAACAAGAGATAGTTTTAATGGATTTTCAACAAGTCAATGAGGCGATTGCGCCTTTTCCAGAATTGGAGTCGCCTGCATTTATTCAAGGAATGTTAATAGGTCTGCTCTGTGGTGATAATGATATTCAGGAGGCCGTTTGGATAAAAAAGCTTATTGAAGAAGCGCAAATTAAATCTGTAAAAGAGTCTTTTTTACAAGTATTGGATGGTGTTTTTCAAGAGACCAATAAGGGAATGAATGGTTCTGGATTTGAGTTAAACCTATGTATTCCTGACGATAATGAATCTTTAGTGTTTAGAGCCGCCATGTTAGGTCAGTTGTGTGAAGGCCTGCTGTATGGTTTAGGTTTGGTTGGCGTTTTAAGTGATTCAGAAAGAGAAATACCTAAAGAGGTGAATGAGTTGGTAGATGATTTAGGTCAAATTGCACGCATTGATGTTGGCGGGCTAAATGATTTAAAAGATGTTACAGATGAGGAAGAGTCTGATTTTATGGAGCTAATTGAATATGTTCGAATTGGAATTTTAACGATTAATGAAGAGTTAAACCCAACTCAGGCAGCACCTATTATGGATCCAACGCCTGACTCTGATACATTACACTAATTTATATCCTAAGAGAATTTCAATGAAAGCAAAGTCTTTTTACCAAAATAATCGAGACGCTTTATTCAATAAAATGCCAGGCAATAGCGTTGCAATAATTGCTTCTGGCGCAGAGAAAATTCGTAATCGTGATGTGGAATACCATTTTCGTGCAGAAAGTGATTTTTTCTATTTAACAGGTTTTTCAGAACCGAACTCTGTGTTGTTTTTAATTAAGCAAGAATCGAATAAAAGTGTGCTCTTTTTAAGGCCAAAAGATCCAGAACAGGAGACTTGGCAAGGACGCCGGTTAGGTGTTGAAGCGGCGTGTGAATCGCTAAATGTTGACCAGGCCTGGTCGATTGAAGAGTTAGACGAGCAGGCTCAAGTTCTATTACAGAACTTAGAAGCTGTTTATGTGAGCTTTGCACAACTTCCTCAATGGAGTGAATCCATTAACAAATGGGTGGCGCAGTTAAAACAACAGGTTCGTAAAGGTGTTTCAGCGCCATCACAGATTTGTGATTTAGATAAGCCTTTGCATGAGTTGCGATTATTTAAATCCGTAGAAGAGATTGAGCGTATGCGTCAAGCCGCTCAAATTTCGGTAAAAGGCCACTTGGCAGCCATGCAAGCTGTTTTATCAAGTGATTATGAATACCAGGTGCAAGCGGCATTAGAAGCAGAATTTATGAAAAATGGTTCACCAAGAGTCGCTTTTAGTTCGATTGTCGCTTCTGCTGAAAATGCCTGTATTTTGCACTACACTGAAAATGAATCAAAAATAGACAAACAAGCCTTATTGTTAGTGGATGCCGGTGCGGAGTGGCAAGGTTATGCAGGCGATATAACAACAACTTTCCCTGCAAGTGGCAAGTTTTCCCAACCACAAGCCCGTTTGTATGAATTGGTATTGAAGGCGCAGCATGCAGCAATTAATAGTATTAAGCCTGGCGTGAGTTATGACGTAGCGCATAAAGCCTCCATACAGGTTTTAACCGAAGGTTTGGTTGAGCTAGGTATTTTGCAAGGTTCTGTTGAGAAGTTAATTGAAGAAGAGGCCTTTAAGACATTTTTTATGCATGGAACAGGGCATTGGTTAGGTATGGATGTGCATGATGTGGGCGATTACAAATTAAATCAGCAGTGGCGTGATTTTCAACCAGGCATGGTGGTTACTGTTGAACCAGGGCTTTATATCTCTGCTGAACATCAAAATGTTGACCCAAAATGGCATAATATTGGTATTAGAATTGAAGATGATATTTTAGTTACTAAAGAAGGTAATGAGGTCTTAACAACAGGCCTGCCAAGAACGGTTACTGAAATTGAAGAGTGGATGGCTGCGCAAAAATAAGATTTGTTTACCAGTAATTACACAAAATTAAATAATTAACGAAATGACAAAAAGTGAATAGGTTTTGGCTAAATTGAAAAGTGATGTATTTATTTCGGGTGGTGGTCCAGTAGGTTTAATGCTGGCAATTGGTTTAGCAAACCAAGGAAAAACCGTTACTCTTGCTGAACGTTTTTTACCAGAATTGTCTTATTCAAGCGATTTAAACAAGGTAAAAAATTCCTTTGATGGTCGAGTTTTAGCACTGTCTAAAGGTTCACAAACCTGTTTACAAGATTTAGAAATTTGGTCTCAGCTTGAGCCGTTTACGACACCTATCGAACATATTCATGTTTCACAAAAAGGCTATTTAGGCATTACCACCTTACACGCGGATGAAGTGGATGTAGATGCTCTGGGTTTTAGTGTTCAATCAAGTTATCTAGGTAAGGTTTTATGGGATATCGCAAGCCAGAAAGAAAATATTCGTCTTCTAGCGCCAGCTCAGTTGCATTCCTTTGTAGAAAGTAAAAATCATGTTGATATAAAAGTAAAAGAGCAGGACGATTCGATTACCAAAATAAAGGCGCAGTTAATTGTTGGTGCAGACGGTACGCAATCAAAGGTTAGAGAAATACTGGGCTTAGAGATTAAAGAGAAATCCTACGATGCTTATGGTGTTTTAGCGAAAATAGAAACCGAGCAACACCCGCAAGGCTGGGCTTATGAAAGATTTACCAGTGAAGGGCCAGTTGCTTTATTGCCAATGCAGGGACACGCTCATAAAGCCGTGTTGGTTTGTTCGGACCAGCAAGTGGAAAAGATTAAAAGCCTAGATGATGCAGAATATTTGGAATTGTTTGCTTCAAAAATGGGTGAACGTTTGGGGCGTTTTGTAAAAGTGAGTCCACGTATTGTTTACCCTTTAAAAGAGACCTATGTTCCGCAAATGACTAAAGGGCGTGCTATTTTGATGGGAAATGCTTCACATACTCAGCATCCGGTGGCGGCACAAGGGCTAAATCTTGGCATTCGGGATATTGAAGTGTTTATAGAATTTGTAAACGAGATGGATGATTTAGGCAATATAGACATGTTACAAAATTACGCTGATAGCAGAGAGTCGGATCATCAAAAAGTCATGGGTATGACAGATAGTTTAATTCAAATATTTCAACACCACTCTCCGGTTGTAGGACATTTTAGAGGAATCGGTTTAATGGCTATGCAAGCTATGCCATCTGTTAAACGTAGGTTTTCAAAATTTGCAATGCGAGGCAGTCGCACATGAATCAAGTAAAAGAATCAAAAAACAAAATGGATGAACAACAAAACAAAATCACTGAGACCTTTTGGGATGCCATTGTTGTCGGTGGAGGAATGGTTGGAGCAGCAACTGCATTAGGCCTTGGCCAAAAAGGTATGCAAGTACTTTTATTAGAAAAAACGGCTGTAGATTTAGAATGGGATAAAGAGTCGCCATGTCAGATTAGAGTCAGTGCTTTAACTCGCGCTTCAGAGAAGATTTTAAAAAATCTAGGCGCCTGGAAGGGGATAGAAAATAGACGTTATCATCCATTTGTTGCCATGCATGTTTGGGATGAAGTGACACCGGGTTCTGTCCATTTTTCGGCAAAAGATATGCATGAGCCTAATTTGGGTTATATCGCTGAAAATAATGTGGTTCAAGCTGCTCTTTGGGAGTGTTTGAATGAGTGCGATAATGTCAAAATGTTGTTTTCTGCCAATATTAAGGGTCTTGAATTTGAAAATAACCAAGCCTGCTTATCTATTGAAAATTTAGGACAGTTGCAAACAGAGCTGGTTATTGGTGCGGACGGTGCTTTTTCTAAAGTTCGACAGTTAGCAAGTATTGGCATGGATACTCATGACTATGAACAGTGTGCAGTAGTCGGTTGTGTGAAAACTGAATTGCCTCATGAAGATACTTGCTGGCAACGCTATACCAAAGATGGGCCTTTTGCTTTTTTATCAATGGAGAATAATGTTAGCTCCATTGCATGGTATTTACCCATTGAAAAAATGCAGTGGGCTTTAGAGTTATCAGACGAAGAATTTGCCAGAGAAATTTCAATGGCTTCAGATTTCCGTTTAGGTCAGGTAGTTGAAGTTTCGGAGCGTGGTGCTTTTCCATTAGTGAGAAGACATGCCGAACACTACGTAAAACCAAACTTTGCGTTAGTGGGTGATGCTGCGCATACCATTCACCCACAAGCTGGGCAGGGCGTGAATTTGGGGCTGTTAGATGCTGCCGCTCTCGTGGAAACGGTTTTAAATGCCAAACAGGCCAATAAGGCTTGGGGCAGTTTTTCTGTGTTAAGAAAGTACGAGCGTTGGCGCCGCGGGGATAATGCTTTAGTACAAAGATCCATGGAAGGTTTTGATTGGTTATTTAAGCAAGATGCGTCATTAAAGACATTAGTGCGCAAACCATTTTTACCTTTGGCAAATAAATTAACGTTGGTTAAAAGTTGGTTAATGGGTCAAGTTTTAAATGGCCGTGAAGCTTTGCCAGAATTAGCAAAAAAATTCCCCAGAGAATCACGTTAAAGTGCTAAGCACTTTAACGTGATTTAGATGATTATGTATCCTTGTTTGTTAGAGTAGTTTATGAAAAAAATTAATGCGTTATTAGGTGTGGCTGGAGTTAACGCCTTAGAACCAGAGAAAGCAAAAAACATAGGACGTTTTTTTGAATTCTTGGTTTTGATTGCTTTGTTAGTTGTCTTCGTACAAATTTTATCGTTTTATAGTGGTACTTTTATAGACTCAAACTGGATGACTAATTTAATTTGGTTGGTATTTTTAACCGAGTTAGTTGTTAACCTTTATAACGTGCAAAATAAAAAACGTTACCTTGTAGAAAATTGGTTAAACGTGTTGATTGTTTTGGCTGCATTCCCTGCTTATGACTGGGGCAGCGATTGGGTCTTTATTGTTAGATTTCTAAGACTGCTGTTAGTTGTGCGTTTTTTTAGCGGTTTTATTAAAGACGTACTTACAGTGTTAACTAAGAATCGTTTTGGACAAATTCTTATTGCATCGGCATTCATTATTTTGGGTTCAGGAGCGATATTTTCCTACATAGAAGATAGAAGTTTGTGGGATGGGATTTGGTACTCTTTAGTTACTATTACTACGGTTGGTTATGGTGATGTTGTTCCCCTATCAGATTCTGGACGAGTATTTGGTGTTGTACTTATTTTGTTTGGAGTTGTTTTTTTCTCATTGGTTACGGCAAATATTTCTGCATTTTTAATTGGTACTGAGCAACGAAAATTAGAGAAAGATATATTAGAGTATATGAAGTTGACCGAAAAAAGGCTTGTTTATCAGCAAGAGTCAAATGAAAAGAGCGTTGAAAAAATTTTGGTTCATATGAATAACGAAGTAACAAATTTAAAAATTGAACTTAAAGAAATGCAAAAAGAAAATTTGAAGCTTCTTAAACAGATTCATGCTAAACGTCACAATTAGCTTAGTGATCTGAAAAAGTAGCTTTAAAAACATCAAAGCTTGGTAATTTAGATTGTTGAATGTATGCTTTTTTTCTTCGAATAGTTGTTGTGCTACTAGCTAAAAGTTTATTGTTTTAATGAGATTTTTTATAGGTCCATTTAAATTAAATCTTAATTACTGAAAATTCGCATAAGGCTAATTACAAAGTGGTTCAACCCTGTATTAAGTGGTGTTCATTCTATCTAAAAATTAAAATATTCTTATATACTGATTAAGTTTATTGACATTTTGTTATTAAAGTCCTATATTCGCCCAACCCAAGTTTAATTTATAGACCATAAAGGAATTATCGGAATGGCAGATAGACGTCTTCAAGTGTTCCACACTGTTGCGAAAGTAATGAGTTTCACTAAAGCAGCTGAAACTCTCCATATGACACAGCCAGCAGTAACTTTCCAGGTAAAGCAACTCGAAGATTTTTTTAATACCCGTCTCTTTGACCGTACTCATAATAAAATCACCCTAACTGAAGCAGGTAAGGTTGTATATGATTATGCCGACCAAATTCTTGAGCATTATGAAAAAATGAATAGTGAAGTTCGAGAATTAACTGGAGAGGTTACGGGTACTCTTGTTATTGGTGCAAGTACAACGATTGCTGAATATATGTTGCCGAGTTTATTAGGTGCATTTAAAAAACAGTTTGAAGATGTAAATATCCGCTTGCAAGTTGGAAACACGGATGCCATCGTATCAATGGTTGAAAACAATATGGTTGATCTTGGGCTGGTTGAAGCGCCTGTGCAAAATAAGAATCTAGAAGTCGATGTTTGTCGGATAGATGAAATGCAGTTGATTTGTCCGCTGGATCACCCTTTGGCAAAACGCGACAAAGTAACGGTAGAAGACTTCCGTAAATATGGTTATATTTCCCGTGAAGAAGGTTCAGGTTCAAGAGCGGTGATTGATTCTTATATCCGAGAGCAAGGTTTTTCTTATAGTGACCTTAAAGTTGTAATGGAGTTGGGAAGTCCTGAAGCAGTTAAAATGGCTGTTGAGTCAGAGGTAGGTTTAGCAGTAGTTTCTAGAACTACATTGTCTAAAGAATTGCGTTTGGGTACTTTGAAAGCAATTCCTTTGGATCCGCCAATTTTACGTCCGTTTTCTCATGTAAGGCAAAAGCATAAGTTCCGTCATAGAGCAGTAGGTGAGTTATTGGAGTTCGCTGTTGAATATTGTCGGGGGCGTGCTGCAGAGTTAGGTTTTAGAATACCTACTGAAGCGGAGCAGTCGTTAGGAAGGAGTAAATAGCTCATTTCCTAATGGGTAAGAATTAAAAAAAGGCCGTTAAGGCCTTTTTTTATGTTTAGCTGCTTCAGTTCACTAAAGTTAAAGATTCACTTATAGATTATCAGATGCAAATTCAGCTAGCCTAGAACGTTCACCTTGTTGCAGAGTGATGTGAGCAGCGTGTGACCAGTTTTTAAAACGGTCGACTACATAAGTTAAGCCAGTGGTTGTTTCGGTTAGGTAAGGAGAGTCAATTTGACTGATATTCCCCAAACATACAACCTTTGTACCTTCACCAGAGCGAGTAATTAAGGTTTTCATCTGTTTAGGTGTAAGGTTTTGCGCTTCATCTAGAATGATAAATTTATTCTGAAATGTGCGGCCACGCATAAAATTCATAGATTTGATTTTTATACGTTTGCTCAGAAGTTGTTGAGTACTTTCCTTTTCCCAGTCCGTGTAACCTTCTGAGTCGGTTAACACTTCCAAATTGTCCATTAAGGCTCCCATCCAAGGTGTCATTTTTTCTTCTTCAGTACCAGGTAAAAAACCAATGTCTTCACCAACAGGAATTGTGGCGCGTGTCATAATGATTTCATTGTAGATGTTTTGATCAAGTGTTTGTTCCAGTGCTGCTGCAAGAGTAATCAATGTTTTACCTGTTCCTGCTACACCAAGTAGGGATACAAAATCTATATCTGGATCCATTAGAAAGTTTAACGCAATGTTTTGTTCTGCATTACGAGCATGAATTCCCCAAATAGAGTGATTGGGGTTCTCAAAGTCTTGCATGTATTCAAGCGCTGCTTTACCGTTGCTCACGTTTCGGACAATCGCATTAAACCCGGAATCGTTTTCGCTTATTAAGCCTTGATTGGGATACAATTTGCAGTTTTTGTCTACAGTCAGTTCGTAAAAAGTTCGGCTTTCTTCTTGCCATGACTTCATTGTTTTACCATGTTTTTCAAAAAAGTTTGGCTCTAAATATTCCCAGCCGGTATAAAGTAGGTCAGCATCTTCTAATGCTCGGTCGTTGTAGTAGTCTTCAGAGTGTAAACCTACTGCTGATGACTTAATGCGCATATTGATATCTTTGGTGACAAGCGTGACATTGCGATTAGGAAATTGCTCTCTTAGAGCCAGGCCTGTTTGTAAAATATGATTGTCTGCTTTGTGGCTAGGTAGAGATTCGGGGAGGTTGTGTTTGAGCGGCTCAGTTTCAAAATAGAGTTTCCCTAAGCGCAATTCTTCTTGCTTGGGGTTTGGATGAATACGCTCTAAAGAAAGCCCGTTTTTAATCTCTTCAAAGCTAGAGTCACTAATTATTTGGTCTATTAGGCGGTTAGTCTCTCGAACATTTCTTGCAACTTCCGACATGCCTTTTTTACCAGCATCCAATTCTTCTAAAACTGTCATGGATATAAAAAGGTCATGCTCTGCAAAGTTAAAAAGAGCCATTGGGTCATGCATTAAAACATTGGTGTCGAGTATGAATAGTCGCTTAGATTCATTAGTCATATGACTTCCTTTTGGTAGTTTCTTAGATTTTAAGATTGGGTTAATTCTTTAATTGCATCTAATACTTCTTGTGCGTGTCCTTTTACTTTTACCTTTCGCCACTCTTTTACGAGTGTGCCTGTTTCATCAAACAAAAAAGTGCTACGAACGATACCCATATATTCTTTGCCAAAATTCTTTTTTAGTTGATACACACCAAAAAGTTCACAAAATTCAGCTTCTGGGTCAGAAATAAGGTCAAAAGCAAAGTTTTGTTTAGCGATAAAATTGTCGTGACGTTTCATTGAGTCTAACGAGGCACCAAAGATTTGAGTGTTAAGTTTTGTAAACTCAGGGTGAAGTGCAGTAAAGTCTAAGCCCTCAGTAGTGCAGCCTGGAGTGCTGTCTTTGGGGTAGAAATAAATGATAGTGTATTTGTTTTGCAAGTCTTGATTGGTAATGGTTTTATTTGAAGTGGCTGCGACAGAAAAAGAAGGGAGTTGTTCACCAATGTTTATGCTCATGTAATATTCCTGTTAGAAAAGTTTTTGATTTCAGTATGCCGACTTTTATTGGGCTTGGCAACTGCAAATATTGTGAAAGTTAAATGACAGTTTTAAAAGAAAAGTATAAGCTTGGGTGAGTAATGTAATATCGCCATTAATTGGTTGAAGTGTAAGGGGGGAAAGGTTAATATTACACTTTTTATAATACCGTAACATGATTGGAGAAAATCACCGTGTTTAGAGGCAGTATGGTGGCATTGGTCACGCCTATGTTGGAAGATGAGTCTATAGATTTTGACGCTTTAGAAAAGTTGGTGGAATTTCATATAGCTTCTGAGACAGATGCGATTGTTGCAATGGGCACAACAGGTGAATCAGCAACCTTGGATTTTGAAGAACATTGCTCTGTTGTTCGGTTTGTTGTTGAAAAGGTCCATGGCCGAATTCCTGTTATTGCAGGAACAGGAGCAAATTCAACCAGTGAGGCAATTGCTTTAACTCAGTGTGCTAAAGATGCTGGTGCAGATGCCTGTCTTTTGGTAACGCCTTATTACAATAAGCCAACCCAAGAAGGTCTCTACTTGCACTATAAAAAGATTGCAGAGACGGTAGATATTCCTCAAATTCTATATAATGTTCCCGGTCGAACTGCTGTGGATTTGCTTCCAGAAACGGTTATTCGTTTAGCCTCTGTTAAAAATATTATCGGTATTAAAGAAGCGACAGGTGAAGTTGATCGTGTACGTCAAATTCAATTAGAAGCACCTGCTGAATTTGATTTGTATACTGGGGATGATGCTTCTGCTGTAGATTTTATTTTGGCTGGAGGTCATGGTGGTATTTCAGTAACAGCTAATGTTGCCCCGAAACAGTTGCATGATGTTTATGCTGCCGCTATAGCCGGAGATGCAGAAAAGGCGCGTGATCTGGATGCGCCTTTACAAGCAATTCATAGAGATATTTTTGTGGAGTCAAACCCAATACCAGTAAAATGGGCAGTCTCTAAAATGGGCTTAATGGGACAAGCAATACGTTTACCTCTAACGCCCTTATCAGAATCTTGTCAGCCTGTTGTGCGCAAAGCGCTAGAGCAGGCTGGTATTGTACTTAAGTAATAATCTTTAATTAAAGGTATAAGTTTTATGCGTCTTTATGCAAAAACGTTTGTATTGTCTACCTCGGTTGTAGCAATGAGTTTAAGTGGTTGTTCAACAATCTCTAACATGTTCGGTTCAGATGGTAGTTATAGAGACAATGAAGGTAAGTTAGTTAAGTCACTGGAAATGCCACCAAATCTATTTAACCCTGCCAAGCCTCAAACAGAAATGTCTTTGGCATTAAAAAAAGCTGAGCAGGATGCTTTGGCAGAACAAGACAAGTATGATTACATTCCTAACTTTAAAGCCAAAGGTGTGGATATTAAGAATAACTTATCTGAACGCTGGCTAGAAATAGAGACAACCAATAGTGAACAGGTTTGGGCTAGCTTAAAACGTTTCTTTGCTTCTTCAGGGTTTGCTATTGCAGAAGAGCGAAAAGATATTGGTGTTATGAAAACAGAGTATCTTCCTCGTACAGAATTAGTGCCTTTAGATGACGTGGGTCCAATCACAAGAATGTTGAATAGTTGGCGTCCTGAATTAGCGGATGGTGTTTACGATAAATTTATCGCTCGTGTTGAAACGGATGTAAATAAAGGGGTTGTTAGAGTTTACATTAACCATAGTGAGCTCTATTCACCAGATGCAAATGAAGCGAGAGAAATTGATAGGCAGTGGCGTATTAAACCTTATAGCCCAGTTATGGAAGCGCAGGCTCTTTATCAGGCTATGGTCTTTTTTGGATCGAGTAGCGAAAAAGCTTTAGCACAATTGAAAGTATCTGAACAGATGGTTGAAGTGCTTGATGGTCAAGAGTTTGATGGCCTTTCATTGCGTACGGGTATGGATAAGAGCTGGAGTTACTTACAAGCTATGATTTATCGAGCTAACTGGTCTATTGATAAAGTTAAAGCTTCACAACATGAGTTATGGGTTCAAGTTCCTAAAACAGTTAAAGAGGACGATTCTTTTCTATCGAGTTTAGCTTTTTGGCGTGATTCTGGTAAAAAAGCATTGCCAAATTTACTGAAGTTAAAATTAACACAATCTGAAACGGATCAGGAAAAAGTGATTCTTACTGTTTCAGCGCCAGAAGATACGCCTGCTTTAAATGAAGAGCAGAGACGTTATATCTTTGAAAGTTTAGGATTATTAGCTAAATAATCAGACGTTATAAATTGCCCTCGGATTAGAGGGCTTTGTTTTTTTGAGATCTTTAAATTAGCAAAGGTCTCTGTATAAGGGTCAAAAGTATGCAAGTTATCTGGGGAAATCCAGCTCATTCGGCTTATCGTTTAAATCAATTGCTAACCAAGTTACAAGAAGTTGGCACTATTCAAAATATTCAATCTCAATATGTCTATTTTGTAGACTTGGAAGGTGAGTTAACCTCGACCGAATTAGCACATCTAAAGATGTTGTTAAATAATTCGGAAGAGGATAAAACTTCGCAGCTAACGACAGATAGTTGTGTTGTTACGCCTCGTTTAGGAACGATTTCTCCTTGGTCTTCAAAAGCTACGGATATTACTCACACATGTGGTATAAAAGATATTCATCGTATTGAACGTGGTGTGGTTTATACTTTTGATGGCGTTAATGCAGAAGACAAAGAAGCCATGTTAAAACTTGTGCATGATCGCATGATGGAGCAGGTTTCTTATGACTTTGAAACGCTTGAGGGTCTATTCTCTCACCAGTCTCCAAAACCATATTCTACGGTTGATATTTTAGGTGGTGGACGTGAAGCCTTAGTTACGGCTAACTCAGAAATGGGCTTGGCTTTAAGTGATGATGAAATTGATTACCTTGTAAATGCTTTTAATGGTCTTAAGCGTAATCCAGTAGATGCTGAATTAATGATGTTTGCTCAAGCAAACTCGGAACATTGTCGTCACAAAATCTTTAATGCCGATTGGACAATTGACGGTGAAAATAAGCCTAATTCATTGTTTGGTATGATTCGTAATACCTATCAAAAAAATCCACAAGGTGTGTTGTCTGCTTATAGTGATAATGCTGCTGTGGTTGAGGGTTATGCGGCTTCCAGATTTTTCCCTAATCCTGAAACCCGTCAATACGAAACCAATAAAGAAAATGTGCATTTTCAAATTAAGGTAGAAACACACAATCATCCAACAGCAATTTCTCCTTGGCCTGGTGCGGCAACCGGTTCAGGTGGAGAAATTCGTGATGAAGGAGCAACGGGTAAAGGGTCTAAGCCAAAAGTAGGTTTAACAGGCTTTACCGTTTCTAATTTGAATGTTCCTGGGTTTAAGCAGCCTTGGGAAAGAGATTATGGTAAGCCAGCACGTATTGTCACTCCGTTTGAAATTATGACCGAAGGCCCACTGGGTGCGGCTGGGTTTAATAACGAATTTGGTCGCCCAGCAATTAACGGTTATTTCCGTACTTATGAAAATACTCTAATCACCAATGAGGGTGAAGAAGTTCGTGGTTACCATAAACCAATTATGTTAGCAGGTGGTTTAGGTTCTATCCGTGAAGAACATGTACAAAAAGGTGATATCCCTGTTGGTGCTAAGTTAGTGATTTTAGGTGGTCCTGCGATGCTGATTGGTTTAGGTGGCGGAGCTGCCTCTTCAGTAGATACGGGTTCAGGTTCTGAAAACTTAGACTTTGCTTCTGTACAGCGTGAAAACCCAGAAATGGAACGCCGTGCGCAAGAAGTGATTGACCGCTGTACTTATTTAGGAGATGAAACACCTATTGCATCGATTCATGATGTAGGTGCGGGTGGAATTTCTAACGCCTTCCCAGAGCTTGTTAATGATGCTGGAAAGGGTGGTCGTATTGACTTACGTTCAGTACCAAATGATGAGCCAGGTATGTCGCCAATGGAAATCTGGAGTAATGAATCTCAAGAACGTTACGTTATAGCCGTTCATCCAGACAAGATTGATACGTTTGAAGCAATTTGTAAACGTGAACGCTGCCTATATGCCATCGTCGGTGAAGCGACTAAAGAACAAGAGTTAATTGTTAATGATACGGTGTTTGATAACAACCCTGTTGATATGCCGTTAAATGTATTATTAGGTAAGCCGCCTAAAATGCATAGAATAGCTGAAACTCGACAGATTCCACAAGCTGGATTTGAAACAGCGAATTTAGATTTTAATGACGTTACAGAGCGCCTGTTAAAACTGCCTACTATCGCAAGCAAAAGTTTTTTAATTACCATTGGTGATCGTAGTATTACAGGTATGGTTACTCGTGACCAGTTGGTTGGACCATGGCAAGTGCCTGTTGCTGATGCTGCGGTAACTTGTTCTGACTATAACGGATACGTAGGTGAAGCAATGGCTTCAGGTGAACGTCCGCCTGTTGCGTTGATTAATCCTAAAGCGTCTGCTCGTCTTTCTATTGCAGAAGCTATTACCAATATCGCTTGCGCCAAAATTGAAAAAATGAGTGATATTAAAATTTCTGCTAACTGGATGGCTGCAGCTGGTCACCCTGGTGAAGATTCTGCGCTGTATGATGCTGTTGAAGCCGTTGGTTTAGAGTTGTGTCCTGACTTAGGGATTGCTGTTCCAGTTGGTAAAGACTCCATGTCTATGAAAACCGTTTGGCAAGAAGGGGATGAATCTAAAGCGGTTATTTCACCTATGTCAGTTAATATTACTACGTTTGCTCCTGTTCAAGATGTACGTAAAACGGTTACACCTCAGCTACGCACCGACTTAGGTGATACAGAACTACTTGTTATTGATTTAGGTAAAGGTCAAAACCGTGTTGGCGCTAGCTGTTTAGCACAGGTTTATAATCAAATTGGTGATGTTTCTGCTGATTTGGATAGTTCAGAAGATTTATTAAATCTATTTAATGCTACTCAAGCGATGTTGGCTGATAATTTAATGACTGCATACCATGATCGTTCAGATGGTGGTTTACTGGTGACATTGTTAGAGATGGCTTTTGCTGGAAATTGTGGTTTAAAGGTTGATGTTTCAGCATTAGGTACTGAAGCGATTGCTGCTTTATGTGCCGAAGAAGTGGGTGTTGTTGTTCAAGTTAAGTCTGCTGACAAAACTGCTGTAGAAAAAGTATTGTCTGAAAATAACTTAACCGCAATGTCGCATTGGATTGGTACAGTAGCAAACTCTGATCAGATTAATATTCAAGCTCATGGTAAAACAATGCTTGATATGCCTCGTAAGAAACTACAGGCCTGGTGGTCAGAGACTTCATATAGAATGCAAGCACTTCGTGATAACGAGAACTGTGCAAAACAAGAATTTGATGCAATTCAAGACTCTGAAAATACAGAAATTTCACCCGTTGTAACTTTTGATATGAACGAAGATATCACGGCAGAGTTTGCAGGTAAGCCAAGACCTATGGTGGCCATTTTGCGTGAGCAAGGTGTTAATGGTCAGCAAGAGATGGCTGCAGCATTTGATAAAGCTGGTTTTGATGCCGTTGATGTTCACATGACAGACGTACTTTCAGGGCAAGTCAAATTTGCAGACTATAAAGGGTTAGTGGCCTGTGGCGGTTTCTCTTATGGTGATGTTTTAGGTGCGGGTCGTGGTTGGGCAAACTCAATCTTATTTAATGATACGGCACGTTCGGAATTTGAAGCCTTCTTTAATCGTGATGATACCTTTACTTTAGGTGTGTGTAACGGTTGTCAGATGTTATCAAACTTAAAAGAAATTATTCCTGGTGCGGAAAACTGGCCTGCTTTTGTACGTAACGAATCGGAACAGTTTGAGGCCCGATTCTCACAAGTTGAAATTCAAGAATCTCCGTCTATTCTGTTAAAAGGAATGGAAGGAACTCGAATCCCTGTCGCTGTGGCGCATGGTGAAGGTCGTATGGATTTTGGCAATGGTACAGCAGAGGATGTAGCAGGCCTGGTTGGTTTGCGTTATGTTGATGCAATTGGTCAACCAACGGAAACTTACCCTTTTAACCCTAATGGAACAGAGGCGGGTATGACCGGTTTAACCACCCCAGACGGCCGTGTTACGATTATGATGCCGCACCCAGAAAGAGTGTTTAGAACAGTACAAAACTCTTGGCATCCTGATGAATGGCAAGAAGATGCACCTTGGATGCGTCTATTTAGAAATGCTCGTAAGTGGGTTGGTTAAAAATTAAGGGGCTGTCCTAGATAACTAGTTCAGTTCCTTTTTAACCCATTGATTCAATTGTCTTAATTGTTCTTTTGGGTCACTGTTGTTAAATCGCCACTCACATTCTTTCAAAAAGAGGTGAAATGACTCTTTTGGAATGCCATTAAATTTGCGCATATGTCGCTTAGCTTGGTTCCAAAAATTCTCGATACCATTGATGTGATTTGTTTTATTAGCGAACAATTCACTGTGGTTAATCCTGTAATGCTTAAATTCTGATACATCTAGCGCGTTATAACTTCGCCAAGTATCCGTATAAACAATGCTATCGGGTTTTACCTTTTGACGAATTATCGGGATTTATGTGTCTGTTTTTGCATCTGGTATGACAACCGTATAAACCTTGCCATTTCGCTTTAAAAGCCCAAATACAGGGACTTTTCCTGCTGCACCTCGACCACGCTTACCTTTACGTCTGCCACCAAAGTAACTTTCATCCGCTT